>JBKPEY010000608.1:0-9365 GCA_046744405.1 Actinomycetota bacterium | reverse complement strand
GCATTGAGGGCAGACACCGGCTTGTGAAAGTACGTCGGCGCAGGCGGCAGGGACACCATCATCTCCGCGACTCGGGAGGAGTAGTTCAGATGCACGCAGATGATCTTGGATGGCATCACGGGCGGCAGATGGACGGCCTCTTGAATGCCGATCTTGCGACCGTCACCTGCGATCAGGTCGTCGCCATCGCGCTCGACGTCGACGACGTTCCCGTCCAGCAGGATCCGCCGCGTTTCGCGCACAGGCATGCCTACTCCTTGGTCCCGGCCGCTGACTAGCCAGCCGCAGGCAGGTCGGGCCCGGAGATGAGCCGCCGGTACTCGGGATCTTCGGGCGTACGCCGCGGCGGGGGAAAACCGCCTTCGGGCCTGTTGAACCAGTAGTGAACCTGGCCGGTGCCCACCGAGTTCTCATATTCGCCGTAACGGCGGCCGGTGGCTGTGCAGTTACCCTCGCCGACAGCTCCAATCATCATCAGGTAGTGGCCGAACCGCGCCTCTGGCCGGAACCGGTAGAACTCCGGCTTGGTCTCCAAGACCCGAGCATGATCACCGACTTCGAACCACTGCATCCGCTGGTCGTCGGCAGCGGCCGCCTCGGGTGTGAAGATGTGTTCGATCCCGGCCGCCTCGTGTTGGCGCAGCTCTCGCAATGGCCAGAACGTGTGGCTGAGTGCACCGGAGGCCAATAGCACCACCTTGCGATCACTGTCGGCGATCGCATCCCCCAGCGCACGCCCAAGTCGCAAATTGTCCTCGGTGTCGGCGGTCTGGCAGACGCCAATGGAGATCCACCTCTTGTCCGGCAGGCCCTGCCCAAGAAACTCCCACAAATTCGTGGTCGCGTAAAAGATCGGCAGGTGATCATCGGAGATGGCGGTAATCCAGGTCGCGTGGTCCGTGGCCTTGGACGCGATGAGCTGGGCCAGTTCCGGATCTCCCAGAATGTCGTACGGCCGCTGGCTCATTCCCCGCGGCAGTTCCTCGGATGTGAACAGTCCCTTCCGGCGTTCCTGAGCGGTGACCACAAACTCAACCGTCGTTGCCCAGTGTGAGTCCAAGACGACAACGGTGTCGTAGTCAAGGGTTTCGAAGACCTCCTCGCGCAGCTGCTGGAGGCCCGCAACGAGCGTGGTGTCCTCACCGTTGTTCAATTCCCGGCGAGTTGCCTCCGGCAGCACGATCGTCGGGACGTGTGCGATCAAGCCGACGCCCACCACCTCGCCCATGATCATGTTCCTTTCGCTAAAGTTGATCTTCCTAATCAGTCCTCAGTGCTGATTGCTGGTAGTCCAGCCGGTCGGCGCGAATACGGTGTTCTTGATGTCAGAGTAGAAATCGAAGGAGTAGATCCCGCCCTCACGTCCGATGCCGGACCTGCCGTTGCCACCGAACGGTGCGCCAAGATCGCGTACGAAGAAGCAATTGATCCAGACAGTTCCGGCGTTGATCGCTGCGCTCACCCGCTCGGCACGCTCTGGATCGCCAGTGACCAGGGTTGCGGCGAGCCCGAATCGGGTGCTGTTGGCCATCTCGATCGCCTGCTTTTCATCGGAGAACGTTTGGACGGTGAGTACCGGCCCGAAGACCTCTTCAGTCAAGATCTCGCTGCCCGGCTCGGCGTCGACCAAGATCGTGGGTAGGTAGTAGAGGTGACCGAGTTCGGGATTCAGCCCGCCGCCGAGAATTGCGCGGGCGCCGGCTGCCGTAGCACGGCGTACGAAGCCGTCGACCCTTTCGAAATGTTGCCGGGTGATCAAGCAAGACATATCCGTTGACTCATCGCGCGGGTCACCCTGCTTGATCATCTTTGCCTGAGCGAGCACGGCCTCGATAAATCGATCGGCAATCGAGTCCTCGACCAGAATTCGGAACGCGCCGAGGCAAACCTGCCCAGAGTTGTCGAACTGCTCTACCGCGAGTCTCACCGCAAGATCAAAGTCTGAGTCTGCAAAGACCACGAGCGGAGATTTGCCGCCAAGCTCAAAAGACAGCGGGACGATGTTGGGCGCCGCAGCCTTGGCGATGACGCCCGCGGTCGGGACCGAGCCAGTGAACGCCAGACGACGGATGCCGGGGTGTGCCGTGAGCGGGGCCCCGGCTCGCAGACCCGTGCCCTGGACGACGTTGAAGGCACCAGCCGGCAGCCCCGCCTCGTGGGTAATGTCGGCCAGCAGCGATGCAGTGAGCGGAGCCCACTCCGGCGGCTTGGCGACCACGGTGTTTCCGGCTGCGAGGGCGGGTCCGATTCGCCAGGTGGCAATCATCAGTGGCGCGTTCCAGGGCGTAATGATCGCGGTGACGCCGGCTGGGTCGTAGGTAAACCGTTCCCGATGGCCGCGGATCTCGCCGTCGGGATGTTCCAGCTTCTCGGCATAGTCGGCGAAGAATCGGAAATTCATTGCTACCCGGGGCATCACGCTTCGCCGATGCGAGCGCAGCAGGGAGCCGTTGTCGCGAGTCTCGACCCTGGCCAGCTCTTCGGCTCGAGCCTCGATTCCATCGGCTACTTTGCGAAGCAGATTGGCGCGCTCGCCCGTCGGCATAGCTGCCCAACCAGGAAAGGCATGCTGGGCGGCCTGGACCGCGGCGGCTACCTCCGCAGCGGAACCAGCCGAGACGTCGGCAATCGGCTGCTCGTCGATCGGTGATATGTCGGTGAAGGTTGTCTGCGACGGGATCCGCTCGCCACCGATCCAATGCCGGGTGTCGACCTCGACACCCTCGACCGTCGCAGTCGCCATCCGCGCCCCTGTCAGTTGCTGGAGGAGGTCCGCCGGGTCGACAGCGGTTGACGTGCCGCAGGTCCGACCAGCTATCGTTAGGGCCCAAACGTATTTAAGTTCGATCGATTGGTCAAGCCCCCAAAGATGATGATGTGAGCATGGTTTTGGACCCCGTCACAGGCACTGATTGGCGGCGACTCGCCGGCGAAACCAGCATTCCAGAGGGCATATTCATTGGTGGTGAGCGTCGCGTAGCGATCGACGGCTCTACCCGTGCCGTGACTTCGCCGAGAGACGGCTCAACGCTAGTAAAGCTCGCTTGGGCACAACCGGCTGATGCGGACGCGGCAGTTGCGGCGGCTCGCGCTGCTTTTGATCATGGTGATTGGCCTCGCATGCATCCACGCGCCCGTGGTGAGGTCCTGCAGCATTTCGCCGAGTTGGTCGAGCAACATCGCAAAGAGATCGCCTTGTTGATCAGTCTCGAGATGGGCAAGCCGATTCGAGTGGCGTACGAGATCGAACTGCGGGCGATCATTCGCTGCCTGCGCTTCTATGGTGAGCTGGCTGATAAGGAGTCCGGTGATATCTCGCCCACCGAGGTGGGGGAGCTCGCGCTGGTGAGCCGGGAGCCGGCCGGCGTGGTTGCGGCAGTGGTCCCGTGGAACTTCCCATTGACACTTGGCGGCTGGAAGTTCGCACCCGCTCTGGCTGCCGGCTGCACAGTGGTACTGAAGACCGCGGAGCAGTCACCGCTGTCGATGCAGCGGGTTGCCGAATTGGGCGTTACGGCAGGTCTGCCGCCGGGTGTCTTCAACGTGCTCAGTGGGGACGGCGCGGTCGTTGGCCGGCATCTGGGCGAGCATCCAGACGTTGACGTGCTCACCTTCACCGGATCGACTGAGGTGGGTCGCCACTTTCTGCGGTATTCGGCCGACAGCAATCTCAAGCGGGTCTACCTCGAGCTCGGTGGAAAGTCGCCCAACATCATCTTGCCGGACGCTCCGAACCTGGACGCGGCCGCTGATACGGCTGCCTGGGCGATCTTCTTCAACTCCGGCGAGATGTGTACCGCGGGCTCGCGATTAGTTGTTCATGCCGACGTCGCGGAGAGGGTTGTTGAGCGGATCGTCGAGACGTCCGCCCAGTGGTTTCCGGCCGATCCGCTGCTTCCCGACACCAAGATGGGTCCACTGGTCGACGAGCGCAGTTTGCAGCGCGTACTCGGACACCTGGAGCGCGGGCTTGCTGAGGGCGCATCACTGCGGGTTGGCGGGCATCGCGTGCTAGCCGAGACCGGCGGCACATATCTGGAGCCCACCGTCGTAACTGGAGCCGCATCCGACAATCCCATCGTCCGGGACGAGATCTTCGGGCCGGTGCTCGCCATACAAGTTGTGCAGGACGAGGCCGAAGCCGTGCAAGTTGCAGGGGATACGCCGTACGGCCTGGCGGCCGCGCTCTGGACCTCCGATTTGGGAACTGCACATCGGGTATCACGAGCCTTGCGGGCTGGGACCGTTTGGGTGAACTGCTACGAGGAGGGCGACATGGCTGTCCCATTTGGGGGCGTCAAGTTGTCCGGATTCGGTCGCGACAAGTCTCGGCACGCGCTCGAGGAGTACACCTACCTGAAGACCACATGGATTCGCTATGACGAATAACAGCTCCAGTTTTCGCCGGCCGTTGATCTTGATCCCGGCACGCTTCTCGCCAGGCGCGACCGCCCTACGGTACACGGCTGAGGTCACTGCACGCACCCTCGTGGAGGCGGTATTTGCGGCCGGTGGAGAGCCGGTAGTCCTCCATCCGTACGCTCCTGACCTCGAGATCGACGTGGCAGCGGCTCGGGAGCGGATGTGGTTTGCCGACGGCGTGCTGTTACCCGGCGGTGGGGATGTCGCGGCCCGCTGGTCGGGCCAGCAGCCGCATCCCACACAGTACGGGGTCGATGAGGAGCAAGATGCCTTTGATCTTGCTGTGGCGCGCGTCGCACTCAATGATCACCTGCCGCTCTTGGCGATCTGCCGCGGCACCCAGATCATCAACGTCGCGCTGGGCGGCGACCTCGTCCAGGACATGGATGACACGGTCGGCAACCATAGGAACCGGGTTCATGATCTTGAAGTCGACGCGACTTCACCGTTGGGTGAAATCGTCGGCCGCCGCACAGCCATCTCCTGCTATCACCACCAATGCATTGCAAGGCTTGGAGCCGGCTTAAGCCCAGCGGCTTACTCGGCCGATGGTGTGATCGAAGCTGTGACGTTACAAGATCATGCTGGTTGGTATCTGGGTGTTCAGTGGCACCCCGAAGATACCGCCGCCAAGGATCCGGTGCAGGCCGAGATCTTTAGGCACTTCGTGGACGCTGCTGGCGTGCGCGCTCGTGCTTCGGTTGCGACAACGAGCGTCTGAGCCGTGCTGAGCCGAGCCTGAGTCTGCCGAAGCCGGGCGGCAGTTTCCCACGCTGCGTGGGATGCTGACGCTGTACATGGCGTGCATGCCAGGTACAGCGTGAGGAACCTTGGTACAGCTCCAAGGCCCAGGGCGCTGGGCCCATTCACCTAGCCTGCCTCCACCTCGGACACGATTGCGCTCGGCTTGGCCTCAAGCTGGGTAACGATCGATCGCAGACTGCTGGTCAATTGGTTCAGGCTTCTCGGCGATAACGCCGCCACGATCTCCGCCTCCGCGGCATTGAAGACCGGATAGAGCTCTTTCATCAACCCCAGGCCTGCCGGCGTGAGCTCGAGGTTCACCAACCGCCGGTCAGTATCGCTGATCCGCCGCGTCATTAATCCCCGCGCTTCCAGGGTCTTGACGACGCCGGTAAGCGTGGCTTTCGAAATGGCCGCATTCTCCGCGGCGCGGCGGGTCTCAAGGCCATCCCAGATCCACACCACCCAGAGCACAACAAAGCCCGTCCAGGTCAGCCCGTGCTCCCGCAGCACCGAATTGGTGAGATAGACGCGTACCGCATTGGCGGCTCGGTACAGGCTCGACACCGCGGCTGCGGCCGGAAAGTTGAGTGCTAGATCACTGACGTGGGCGCTCATCGCCTGCTCCGTTTCGGCGAGGGTATGGCGATCAGGCATGACGGCAATGCTAGAGGGTTGCCAGTGATCGGCCGCCGTTCCAGACAACGCCCACTTGCCGGTAGTAGCCGCCGATGATCTCGTCCACGCTAAGCCGGGATAGCTCCTCGGTGGGGGAATCGAAGAGTCGCAGTTCCGCGTCGCCGCTCCACGAAGGGCCGCCCTCGAACTCACTCGAACCGGACTCGATCAACTCCGAGAAGGCGTCGGGTGCGCCGGCAGCGATGCCGGGCAAGATCCGGTGGTGGGCCATCTTGTGGGCATTGACGAAGCCGTTTGTCTCTGACTCGGCACGGAGCGTTAGCGCCGCCTCAGCCAGCCGACGATCGCCGGCCGCGAGGGTAGCGCCGAATACTTCGCCAGCGGCGATCTGAGGTGCGCCTTGCGGGAACGGGTGTGGTCTGGTCTGCCACATGGAACCGAGCTTTTTCGGATAGCCCTGGTGAATACCGCGGGCAATCGCGAAGTCCTTATCGACCCAGATGTAGACGCAGCGCGAGAACGTCTGGCCCTGATAGCTGCAGCGCACGACAACAAAGGCTTCCTTGTATTGAGATCGCACCGGGTCCAGCAGCTCTTCGCGTGAGGATGAACACGACTGCCAGTCCGCCCAGATCAAGGCCACGGCTCCGGGATCCTCATCGGCTAGCGACAGCGGGGCGGGAAGCAATTCGGCCACTCGAGCGGGATCCGTACGGTATTCGACCGTCAGAAGATCGCCTGAGTAGTACCACGGAGGTGTGGGTATCAGCGATGACCGACCGCTTGCCGTACGCGGATAGAAGAAACCTTTGACGTCGGTCATGCAGCACTCCTGAGGGCCGAACGCGGATGATCGTTTGGATCCGTACGGTACTGGGTTGTGCGATCGATTAGCAATGCCGATCATTGAGGCCTCGCGCCTCGCCCAGCCTTGCCATAGGCTTGGTCACGCGATACTGTTCGGGCCCAAATGACCGGGACTGAGAGGTTCGGATGGCTCATTTCGATACGACGGGTTTAGAGGACTTCGCAGCCGAACTGGTGACGCAAGATATCGACGTCGTACGCGTCGGCTACTCGGATCTGATCGGGACCGAGCGTGGGCGAGACGTTCTGGTCAACCGGTTCGCCCGCACGGTGGGCGACGGCGTGGCTTTCTGTCGATCGGTTTACGGCACGACACCAATGGGCGATGTTGTCGACATCGAAGGCGGACTCGAAGCCGGCTTGCCAGACGTACTGGCTTTCCCGGACATCAGTACCGTTCAAGTAGTGCCCTGGGAAAAGGGTGTTGCCCACGTCATCGCCAACGTCTACAACCCAGACGGCTCCCCGTCTGCGGAAAGTCCTCGAACGGTGCTCAAGCGGGTGATCTCTCAATTCGCGGACCTCGGAATGCGGCCAGTGGTTGGACCTGAACTCGAGTTTTACGTCCTCGAGCGCACTGACAAGAATCCCAGCGGCTGGCAGCGCTATGGCGAGGCAACCGGCAATGTGTACGTGGCCGGCTTGAAGGGTGATCCGGAAAACGTGCTGCTGCGTACGCTGCGCCATCTGTCGGCCTTCGGGCTGGAGGTTGTAGCGGCGAACCATGAGTTCTCCAGTGGTCAGTTCGAGATCAACCTCTGGCACTCTGAGGCCCTCGATGCGGCCGACCGCGCATTCCGGTTCAAGAGCGCAATCCAAGAACTCGCTCGGCAGGAGGACAAATTGGCCACTTTTATGGCCAAGCCGTTCAACGACGAGGGCGGGTCGGGGTTCCATATCCACTTCTCCACTTGGAATGATCTTGGTGAGCCGCTGTTCGACGACTCGACAACTGAGGACGGACTGTCCAGGATCGGTAGATCGGCGATTGCCGGGGTCCTTGCGCATGCTCC
This sequence comes from Actinomycetota bacterium, assembly GCA_046744405.1. Taxonomy (GTDB): domain Bacteria; phylum Actinomycetota; class Actinomycetes; order Propionibacteriales; family Propionibacteriaceae; genus Microlunatus. The sequence continues at coordinate 1,680 of JBKPEY010000608.1, read as the reverse complement.
AGCGCTATCGGCCATTAGCAACCCAACGATCAATTCCTTCAAGCGTTTCGGCCCGGACACCCTTGCGCCGTGGTTGATCGACTGGGGCCTGGACAACCGCAGTGCAATGGTGCGGATTCCCCCAGAGCGCGGCAGGGCTTCGCGAATGGAACTGCGCCTGGGTGACGCCAGCGCCAATCCCTATCTGGCAATCGCCGGGCTGCTCGCAGCTGCCTACCTGGGAATCCGGGACGAGCTAGAACCTCCTAAACCGCTCGAGGGCTATGGATACGACCCGAGCAAGGCAGAAAAGCTGCCAGGTGATCTTGAGACTGCGCTGCATGCCCTGGAGAAGGACACCGAAATGGCCGAGATACTCGGGGAGCCGTTCGTCAAGACCTTTCTTACCTACAAGCGAAATGAGCTCGAGCGCTTCAATCACTGGGTAACTGACTGGGAATTCCGCGAATACGCCTACCACCTCTGACAAGGAGAGATCGTGTCGCAGCCGACCGCCGTACCTCTTGATCAAGTCGATCTCACCGATCTTGATGCTTTTGCCCGCAATGAGGGCTGGGCGATGTTCGACACCTTACGCACCGAGGATCCGGTGCACTGGACGCCAGAAGCTCCGCCAAACTCCGGGTTCTGGGCGGTGACGAAGTACGAGGACATCTGGAGGGTGGACCGCGATTCAGAAACGTTCACCTCGACGAAATACGTCAATCTCGAAGAGGTCGATGACGACCTGATGGACTTGCGGCGGTCCATGCTGGAGACCGATGGACCGCGCCACCGCGCGCTGCGCAAACTGATCCAGCGCGAGTTCAGTCCCGGGCCGCTGGCGCGCAACTACGAGAATTTCTTGCGCGACTTGACCAACGTCACCATTGACAATGCCTTGCAGAACAACGAATTCGACTTCGTTGAGAAGATCAGCGCCGACTTTCCGATCAATGTCTTAGTGCGACTCCTCGACGTACCGGTTAGCGATACCGGGATGTTGATCAACTGGGGCAACCAGATGGTCGCCAACACCGATCCGGATTACACCGAACATCTGATTACCGATCCCGACAGCGATCAGTACCGGCATCTGCCGTTTCGCTCACCTGCGGCGCTCGAGGTATTCGAGTACGGCCGAGAGCTTTCCCGACAGCGGAGGGGCGGCGACGGCACCGATCTGATCAGCATCTTGACGAACAAGATCCCAGAGGACGGTCAGCCGCTGTCGCCGAGTGACTTCGACAATTACTTCTTGTTACTCGTCATCGCCGGCAACGAGACGACACGGCATGCGATCAGCCAGTCAATGCTCGCGTTGATCGAGAACCAAGATCAACTAAAGCTCCTTCAGGAGCAGCCTGAGCTGATCCCTGGCGCGGTAGAGGAGTTTCTGCGCTGGGCCTCGCCGGTCTATCACTTCCGGCGTACGGCGACCCATGACACCGAGTTGCGCGGCAAGTCGATCAAGGCCGGCGACAAGGTGGTCACGTGGTTTGCCTCTGGCAATCGTGATGAGGACATGTTCGATGACCCGTATCGGTTCGATGTCACCCGGACCAATGTTGATCATCTGACATTTGGCAAGGGCAGCCCGCATGTGTGCTTGGGCAATGCCTTGGCGCGAATGGAGATCCGGCTCATGTTCACCGAACTGATCCCGCGGCTCGCCTCGATCGAGTTGAACGGCGAGGTGAC
>JBKPEY010000444.1:0-1756 GCA_046744405.1 Actinomycetota bacterium | reverse complement strand
GAACGGATCATGGTTGATGCCTTCACCCGTCGCCGGGTCGACGGATTGATCTTGAACACCGTTAGTGAAGATCAGGGTTACCTGCAATCGGAGCGGGAGCAGGGTACGCCGCTGGTATTTGTCGATCGACCACCGAACGGGCTGTTAGCCGACGCTGTGATTACCAACAACTACGAAGCAGCAGCGGAGGCGACGAGGCATTTGATCAGTCATGGTCATCGCTTTGTCGCACACCTTGGCGATGAGCCGGCGAGCTCGAATGCCAGGGGCCGCCGGGATGGCTTTAGGGATGCAATGGCCGAAGCGGGACTAGCCAGCGCCGTCCGGGAGGTGCCGGCAGTGCGGTCTGAGCAGGAGGCCTATGCAGCGGTGCACCACCTGTTGACGTTGGACCATCCGCCGACCGCGCTCTTCACCTCTCATTACCTGGTAACGCTCGGCGCGATCCGAGCGCTGCATGATCTTCAGGCGGAACATTCGGTCGCCCATATCGGCTTCGACGACATCGTGCTGGCCGATCTGGTGCGTCCGGCAATAACGGTGATGGCGCAAGATCCCGTCGAACTGGGAACACTTGCAGCCGAGCGCATCTTCGCCCGGCTCGACGGTGACACATCTGCCGTGCAAAACGTGGTCGTTCCGGCGAAGCTCATCGCTCGCGGTTCAGGCGAGATCCGGCCAGCAGACAGCTAAGCAGCAACCGACAGAACGCAATGCGCGAGCAGCTGCTGCAGTGCACGCATTAGGGTCGAGGGAACCCGCATAGTTGAAAGGGGTATCGGCCGTGGTGATCACACAGACCATCCCCATCAGGGGGGCATGGACGATAGAACAGGCCGTCGAAGCCGTCTCAGCCAGCCTTAAGGGAGTTCGCCGGTTGGGAGTCGCGTTCTCCGGTGGGGTCGACTCCACGCTGTTACTCGCCCTGGCTGCGCGGGTTCTCGGCGCGGAGAGAGTCGTAGCGCTGCTTGGAGTATCCCCAAGTCTGGCTGCCGAGGAGCGCACGGCGGCGCACGATGTCGCAAGCCAGATCGGTATCGCTGTCGTCGAGGTCGAAACGCACGAAAATGAGCGCCCGGAATATCAGGCGAACGGTCCTGACCGTTGCTTTTTCTGCAAGGACGAGCTGTTCAGCCGGATCGAAGATGAGGTCGCCGATCACTATCAACTGGACGCGATCGCATATGGGGAAAACGCCGATGATGCTCGACGACCGGACCGGCCAGGAGCACGTGCGGCCGCGAACCATCATGTCCTCCGGCCGCTCGCCGAGGCCGGCATGACCAAGGGTGATGTACGTGCAGTGGCAAGCGCCCTGGGCCTGCAGGTGGCCGACAAGCCGGCCGCGCCTTGCCTAGCATCGCGGATTCCCCATCACCATGCCGTCACGCCGGCCAAACTAAGCCAGATCGAACGTGCCGAGTCAGGCTTGCGACAACTGGGATTCGCCGATCTGCGGGTGCGCCATCATGACGAGGTGGCGCGGGTCGAGTTGCCTCCGCAGGATCTGCTTCGGGCGGTAGCCGATCCGCTCCGCGTTCAGGTGCTCGACGCGGTACGCAGCGCCGGGTTTCGATTCGTCGCGGTCGATCTTGCTGGTATCCAATCCGGCGCATTCACTCTGCCCTTGCTGAATTCTGATCATGGTTGAGCCCGGCAACCCAACGCGAGCTCTGAATGCGTTTGCCGACCTTGATCACGATCGAGCCAGCCGGCGCGGGTATCCCGAGGCGATCTACTGCACAGGCAAGACGCC
>JBKPEY010000049.1:0-4579 GCA_046744405.1 Actinomycetota bacterium | reverse complement strand
GCCACGTACAGCAGTCGCAGGTCTTCTCCGGACTCCTCTTCGCGATATCGCGAAAACCGCTCCGGTCTTCCCGGACCACTTCGACCTCCGACATCGAGCACGCATTCGCCGTTGCTTGCAGCGGTCGGCTCGTGCAGTCTGAGGATCCGACCCTCGTCAGAGCTATTGGCATGCCGATCCCAGGCTTCGGGCAGATAAACGATCGGAAATTCCAGGCCCTTGCTGCGATGCACGGTCAAGATCGTCACCGCCTTGGCATCGGTCTCCAGCCTCCGGCTGAGTTCGGACATGCCAGTGTGGTGGGCTTCGGAGATGCGGCCACGCAACCATTCCACGAGAGCACTGACGCCAAGTTGAGAAGAGGTCATGGCGGCGTGCAGGCTTTGGCCGAGATGGCGGAGGTCGGTCAGCATTCGTTCTCCGCCGCGCAGGCTGAGCAGCCGTTCGGCGATCCGCTCATCGGTCGACGCCGTCTCAAACGTGGCTGCGACCCCGCGACTTTCCAGCACCTTGCTCCACCAGCGAACCCGCTGGGTAAGTTCGATCAACGACTCCTCGCTGGCCTTGACCAGATCAGCAAAGGTCCAGCCGAAAAAGCAGGTCAGGGCAGCTTGCCGAACCGTTTGTTGGCGCGTTTGTTCCAGCGCGACCAGCAAGGTCAACCAGTCCTGGGCCATCGCTGAGGCGAAGACCGAACTTGCGCCGTACATCACTGCTGGCACTCCGGCACTGACCAACTGGTCGCGGATCGCCTCGCCGCGTTCGTTCTTGCGTACCAAAACGGCGATGTCGGATGGGAGGACTGATCGCGGACAGTCTTTGTCGAGGAGCTGCACGCCCGAACCCAATAACGCAGTGATGTCAGCAACAAGATCATCTGCGATCTGTGGTCGGATGGTCGCGACACTCGGGACCTTTTCGGCCTCGACCTCGTGTGGCATGATCCGCAGCCGGATCGGTGCCGCAATGGGTTGCTGAGCCTCCGGGCCGTTCAGGGCCGCGTTCTGGGGCACGGTGAGGCGCCGCTGCTGATAGTGAGCCGCCACCGGCCGTACCGGGATCCGTTCATCACCTAATGCCGCATCACCCATCAGCACATTGAGTGCGTCGATAAGGGCCTGATCGCTGCGACGGTTGACGGCCAGCGTCCTGACCTGGTCGGCCTGCTGCACCGCATCCAGATAGCTGAAGACGTCCGCGCCGCGGAACGCGTAGATAGCCTGTTTCGGGTCGCCGATCAAGATCAACGTGCAGTGCCGATGGAAGGCCCGGCGCAGAATCTCCCACTGGATGGGATCGGTGTCTTGGAACTCATCGACCATGACGATGCGATAGCGCCGACGGAGACGATCCACGGCCGCCGGCCCATGCTCAGGATCAGCCAAGGCGTCGCGAAGTCGGGTCAGCATGTCGTCGTATGTGAAGAGATTCGCCGCTCGTTTGCGCCGTTCCACCTCCTGCCGTACAGCGCTCCCGAACGCTACGCGCTCCGCACTACCGGTCGGATCTTCGGGGTCGAGCCCGCTGGGAACGAGTCGAGCATGCACGGCATCGACCGCCTGATTGGCCACTTCCAGCGCCTCGTCATATGTCATAGGCGGCGCGCCGCTTGCGGCGTAACGCTGTAGGTAAAGGTCGGTGGTCACCTCCCGGGTCAGATCAGTCAGATGCTCTACGACCGTGGCATGCGGCTCTCGGTCGCCAAGCACTCCCAAACCGTCGAGCATCTGCAGGCAGAACTCATGCGTGGTTGCAATAGTGGCGGCATCGAACTCGGCAAGCGCCCGGGCAATCCGGGCGCGGCGGCGTTCGAGCTCATCGGGATCACCGGTTGTGAGTACGGTCTCCAGGTCGCTGAGGTGCCTGCTGTGGGGGCTTTGGCTGATGGCATCGGCCAAACAGTCTTCAACGGCAACGAGATGTTCTCGGACTCGCAGCCGGAGTTCGTTGGTGGCCATTCGCCCGAAGGTGACCAGCAGCAGTTGGTTGAGCTCCGCCACCCCCTCAGCGATGGCGCGGGCGGTAAGGGCGGCGATGGTGTACGTCTTGCCGGTGCCGGCGCTCGCCTCCAGCACGGTGGTTCCGGTAGGCAGCTCGCCGCAGATATCGAAGGGAGGTGGGTCGCCGGTCATCGCAGGTTCTCGACAGAGATGAGCGGCTGGAACACTCTTCTCGCCAAGGTCCCGAAGCGGCTCGGCTCGGCAAGGCTGCCGCGTTCTTCGCTGGAGATGGAAGGCTGGGCCAGCATGGAGTCCAGGCTCGATCCGAAGAAGCGCTCGTACGGCTCGTCGCGATCTTGGGCCCAGAGTTTCTCCAGTTGCCGCCAGTACGGCCGAGGCTGCCGGTCGCGGTAGCGCAAGGCCGCATATTCCGCTGAGGTCTTCGGGCTGAACGGAAGGGGCTCACGGAGTCCAGTCGTGCGGAGGTCCATGAGGTCGGCCAAGACTCGGTCGGCCCAGGTAGCGTCAACCGGTCCGAGCTGCGAGCACCCGCCGCGTCCGACGGTGACGGCCTGCCAATCGCGGCCGGGAGCGGTCACGGTGAGTGCGAGCAGCTCGAGCCAGGCCTGCAGCCGGTGCTTCGCTGCCAGCTTGGAGTAGCTGACATGGACGATGGAGTCCCCGATCACGCCACCCACGGTTCCGGTGAGGCGCTTGTCTCCGACGTCCGCCACCACCTCGTACGGAATCGCATGATCGAGAAGGAACGGTTGCGCGGTTTGGACCAGCTGCTCCACCTGGTCGGTGATCTCCCGGATGGCCTTCTGTCCTAGACCGCGTGGCGGCAGGTAGCAACGCCGCCATTCGGCGGCTGTGATCGATTCGAGTTCATGTCCGGCGATGCGCAACCGCAACAGTCGATCCCCAATGCTCCAGGCGTCTAGGCCACTGAGGCGGACCGGGATCTGCTCGTCGGGCGCGTCATCGGGCCGGATGATCCACAAGCCGGCCCTTTCATACATCAGCGCTCGGATCGGATGGTTAAAGAAGCGGATCAGGTCGCTCAGGCTGACGAGCCCATCGTCAGCCCGATCCGGCAACAACTCTTGGCCAAAGATGGGAATGGGTGGGCGTCGCTCCCGTGACGCAGCCCGTACCGCTCGCAGCCCGGCGCGATCAAAACTGAACCGATCTTTAGAGCCCAGCCCGTGAGGCGCGAAGTTGGAGGCGTCGAAGGGCTGCAACGGATGGCGGGTCATGATCTTGGTCCGGACCGCGTCACCGTCTTCGGTACGCGCGGTGGCGTCGAACGCATCGAGCAGCTCACCAATCGGAACCGCTGGAGGGATCTCAGCTCCAGAACGTGGATCCGAGCCGCCAAAGATCACCACCAACCGCTCACGGGCGGACATGACCGCGTCCAGCAGCAGCTGTCGATCCTCGCTTCGTACGTCGTGATCACCGATCCACTCTTCATCGGTGACGAGATTGTCGCCGTCCGGTGCAGGCCTTCGCGGAAAGATCCCATCATCGGTTCCCAGCAGGCAGACGACGCGATGCGGCACCGAGCGCATCGGCAGCATCGTGCAGACCGTCAGCGTGCCGGTACGGAAGTTCGCCCTGCTGGCCCGCCCTCGGAAGGCATCGCTCAGCAGCGCTGATACCTCTGCCAGGCTCAGCGGAACATCGCCAGCCTCATCTGTCCCCAGTGCAAGATCACCAAGCTCGTGGTAGGCATGGCTCAGCTGCCAGCTGTCGGCGGGCGGCACAGCGGCCAACAGCTCGATCGACTTCTTGAACAGCTCCACCCAGGCATTGAGTGGCTTGGTCGTGTTGCAGGCGGTGGTCAACATGGTGACTCGTGCCACTAATTCGGCGAGCCGTCCGACAAGATCAACATCGCCTGCGTCGACATCGTCCAATGGCAATGTCGTGCCGAGAAAACGCTGATCTATCTCATCCATCGTCACCCCGAGCAGCAGTCGCTCCAGGCCCGCAGCCCAGGTGTTCTGGCGAAACTCACCCATCTGGAACCGACTGCGATGTGCCGCGTCGAATCCCCAGCGAACGCCGGCCCGGGCCACCAGATCATGCAGCCGCTCCAGATCGTCCTGACTGAAGCTGAACTTGCGGGCGACGGGCGGGGCGGCGCACAAGTCGAGCAGTGCACTCGAGGTGACCCGAGACTCGGCGAGGGCGACCAGGCGGCTGACGAGGGCGAGCAGCGGATTCAGCTGTCGCAAGGACCGATCGGCGAGCCGTACCCGCAGCCGGTGGCCGGGATGTTCGGCTTGTGTCTCTGGAGTGTCCAAACCGAACGAAGCGGCGATCAACGGCGCGAAGTTCTCGATGTCGGGGCACATCACGATGATGTCCCGCGGCTCGAGAGAGGGGTCGTCGGCAAGCAGGCCGACGAGCACTTCCCGCAACACCTCCACTTGACGATCAGGGCCATGGCAGGCATGGAGACGCACGCTCAGGTCGGCGCAATCGAGAAGTGGCCGCTCAGCTTCGGGCCGTGCTGCGCGGTTGGCCGCGATGTCGGACTGCAGCCAGCCCAGCAGGGTCGTCGGCTCGGTGGGCTCGACGGCTGCATGATGCAGATCAGACGCATTCGGATTGATCATGGTCGCGGTCAG
>JBKPEY010000457.1:0-3909 GCA_046744405.1 Actinomycetota bacterium | reverse complement strand
TGGTGTTTCTTGGCCTCTTCGGCCCGCTGCTGGCTGGATCGGTAGATCCGGCCGCGATCAATGGCGCCTCGCCGCTGCAGTGGTTCCTGCCAGGAGTGATCGTGATGATCTGCCTGTTCGGCACCAGTGCGACCGGTTCGAACCTGCTGTTCGAGATCATCACTGGCTCGTACGAGCGAGTGCTGGCAACCCCGCTGCATCGCTCCGCGATCTTGATTGGTAAAGCGCTGAAGGAGTTGGCGCCGCTGGTCGTGCAGGCTGCGTTGGTGGTGTTGGTGTGCATCCCGTTCGGGTTCAAGCTCTACCCCGTACACGTGCTGGTTGGTCTGTTGTTGCTTGGCGTCTTCGGAGTCGGCATGGGCGCTTTTTCCAATGCACTGGCAATGGCAACTCGTAAGCGGGAGTGGATGTTCTGGGCGGTCCAACAGTCGTTGCTGTTCCCACTGTTGATCTTGTCGGGAATGTTGCTGCCGCTGGAGGCCGGGCCGCGCTGGATCCAGGTGCTTGGTCGGTTCAATCCGCTGACCTACATCGTCGATGCGGAGCGCTCGTTGTTCTCCGGCACCTTCAACGATCCGGCGATCGGCTGGGCCGTGCTGGCGGCGGTGATCACCTGCGCTGCCGGACTCTGGGTCGGGGTCAAGCAGGTTGGGCGTAGCACCACCTGATCACAAGCCGAGTTACACGTTCTCCTTGAGCCAGGCGATGTCGGCGCCCTGCCCTTCCCGGCCGCCAGGAGTCTCTACGACGACGGGGACATCAGCGGTACGGACGACCTCAGCGAGGGCGTCGGCTCCCACCTCACCTTCGCCGAAGTTGGCGTGCCGGTCGGCGCCGGAATCGAACGGATCCCGAGAGTCGTTGGCGTGGACTAGGTCGATGCGGCCGGTAATAGCTTTGACCCGATCAACCAGACCGACAAGTTCCTCGCCGCCGGCGTGGGCATGACAGGTGTCGAGGCAGAAACCGACGGTGTCACCGCCCTTGGCCTGACCGATCGCATCCCAGAGTCGCTCAATGCGCTCCAGGCGGCGTGCCATGGCGTTGTCTCCGCCGGCCGTGTTCTCGATCAACAACGGCACCCGCATCTCGAGGCTGTCGATGCACTTGCGCCAATTGTCAAAGCCGATTGCAGGATCGTCATTTTTCAATACGTGCCCGCCGTGCACGATCAACGCCGTCGCCCCTACCTCGGCTGCCGCGTTCAGGTACTGCTGCAGGAACTTCCGACTCGGGATTCGGATCCGGTTGTTCGTCGTCGCCACATTGAGCACGTACGGCGCATGGACGTAGAGCGCGATGCCAGCCTCTTTCGCAGCGCCTTTGAGCCCCGCGGCGCCACCGGCGTACCTGATCTCCGGGCCCTTCCAGGCTTGCGGGTCCCCGAGGAAGAACTGCGCCAGCGTTGCCCCGCGTGCGGCTGCCTCGGCAATGGGATCTACCTGATCTCCATGCCCGCCTACCTGCAGTGTCGTCATGGCCCTCGACCCTAGTACCACAAGATCAGCCGTCGCTGCTGTCGCTGTCCCGCTCCGGACCGGTACGCCACCAGTCGCGTACTCGGTTGGCCGCTGACCCACCGGCAGTACCCGCAACAGAACCGATCTTGCCCACCAGCTTGTACAGCGGATCGCCTGAGGTTGTGAAGTTCTGCTTGTAGGAGTTGGCGGCGGCCTTGACGTCGTCGCTCATGGGAGCGTCCTTGTCATCGGAGCGGCGCGGATAGTTTCCGGCCAGGATCTCGGCGTAGTCGGGACCTGCTGCCCACTTCTGCAGTTCGGCCGCCCGCAGCGCCGCCAGCGGGTGACTCTTGCCACTGAGCTGCAGCAGCTTGAGCACGCTATCGCGTACGTCGCCCCGGGTCTCATACTCCTCAGCCTGGTCGAGGAACCCTGCAACATCTATGTCGTTCGGATTACGCGCGCCAGCCAGGCTCGCGTGCACCCGCAACGCCGCGCTCGCGTCCTGCGAGCACAGCAACCCGGCGCGATCACAGGACAACTCCGACTTGCGGAACCACTCGTTCAGACCAAGGATGATCCCTCGGATGCTCCAGGCGCCGATCGGCAGCCACTCCATGGCGGCCGCGAGATTGATCAAGGCCAGCAGCATCGTGCGATAGACGGCATGCCCAGACAGCACATGCCCAACCTCGTGCCCGACGATGAACCGCAGGCCCTCTTCATCGACCAGCTCAAGCATTCCGCTGCTGATTACGATGATCGGCTTGTCCAGCCCAATCGCCATGGCCTGGGGTATTGGATCCTGTTCGATGTACAGCTCCGGTACCGGCTCCAGGTCCAGTGTGGCCGCGCACTCATTCAGCAGCTCGTTGATCTGCGGGTATTGGCGCGCCGAGACTCGAACTGCAGTGGCGAGGTAGAGCCAGCGAATGCTGCGTTCGCCGATCGCTCCGGAGAGGGTCTTCAGGACCGAGTCGAAGCCGGGGATGGCGCGTAGCGCCACCAGTGCACCGCGGTCGGCCGGATGCTCGTACGCACGCGAGCTGATATCCGGAAATCGGATGTGCCCGCGACGCGCCGGCAGGTTTTCGGTGGTCATGCCCAGCAGCGTACGTGGGCGTGGTCAGCGAGCTACGTCAACTCATGTTGTTGAAGATGCCGCTGAGCAGGCCCATGGTCAGCTGAAGGATGAATCCCAGAACGATCCAGGCGGCACCGACGATGATGCCTGCCAGAGCCTTGCCGTTCTGGAAGCCAGCGCGGCGGGAGACGATGTAGGCCACGATGCTCAACACCAGCCCGATCGTGGATGTGCACGGAATTATGGCCAAGATCAGTCCGACGAGGCCGAGGGTATTGCCGGGATCGGCTGCCGGCTGTGGGGTGGCCTGGTAGTTGGCCATGGTGTCACTTCCTCCTGCGAGCGTTTCAGTCCAGCGAACGCGAGCCTATCGTCACGCCGGTTCTGCGTTCTCCGCACTTATTCGGTTTTGGGCTCAGAAAGTTCTACTCCCCGACACTTCCATCAATTAGCTCCCGTGCCACATCCAGGTGGCCCACATGCCGCGCGTACTCCTGCAGCAAATGCGCGAGAATCCAGCCGAGGTTGGGCGGATCGCTGGAGAATCGGCCGCCTAGCTTGGCTCGCTGAGTCAGCGCCGCCTCGCTGGCAATGGCCTCAGTTCGCGCCGCGATCGTGGTCAGTCGTTCGGTTAGCTGGGCAACATTGTCATCCGGCGTGACGAGCCAGCCCTTCCCGCTGGGATCTTCGTCACCGCGGGGATCCGGCATCTGCTCGGCTTCGAATCCCCATTGCATCCAGCGACGTTCGACGAAGACCAGGTGCTTCAGTAGCCCTAGCGGCGACCATCCGGAGGGCACGATGCTGCTTCTCAGCTGATCGTCGCTCAGTCCGTCGAGCTTGGCCAGCAACGTCGCACGGTAGTAGCTGAGCTGCCGAAGGAGGATCTGTTTTGGATCCTCCAGTGAACGAGGAGGTTCCTCGCGAAGCTCTGTCATGGTCGATAAGGCTAACCATCACGGTGCAAATCACATGGATTCGTGCGCGACGCTTACCAGCGGGTAGAGTTCTGCGTTGGCCCGGCCAGTAGTCGCCGTGCCGAAGCATCGCCCTCCTGCTATGGGGCCGTCTCATAGCCGCTCAGACCAGAGGAGGTGGGGTAGCGCATGCGTGAATACGAGGTCATGGTCATCTTCGACCCTGACACTGAGGAGCGTACGGTTCAGCCCACGCTCGAGAAACACTTAAGCGTGATCACCAAGGGTGGCGGCACGGTCGAGAACGTGGACATCTGGGGCCGCCGGCGCCTGGCGTACGAAATCCGGAAGAAGTCCGAGGGCATCTACGCGGTGATCAACCTCACTGCCGAACCAAAGGACGTCAAGGAGCTGGACCGCCAGTTCACTATCAACGAATCAATCATGC
>JBKPEY010000349.1:0-3399 GCA_046744405.1 Actinomycetota bacterium | reverse complement strand
GAAATGGATTACCTTCGCGAGGGCATCGGTTTGCGAGCCATGGCGCAGCGCGATCCGCTGGTCGAATACCAGCGGGAAGGCAGCGACATGTTCAACGCCATGATGGAGGCCTTCATGGAGGAAGTCGTTGGTTACGTCTTCCACCTCGACGTAGAGGTTCAACAGGCTCCACAAGTCGGGGTCGTCACCGATTCCGATGGTCAGGCGGTACAGATCGGAGGGGGGCAGATCGGGGGCCGGAGTGATGCCGGCAGTCGGAACGGTCACGACGGTGGGCGGCACCTGGTGGAATCTGGCCCCGATCCAGACGGTCCCGGTGTGGCTGTGCACGCTGTCGATGACGAACCTGAACCCGAGCACGACACATTGTTGGAGGAACCGGCTGGCATCCGTCCACAGATCAAGGCCAAGGGCCTGGCTGGTCAGACCCCATCGCGTGCCCCGCTCAGCTACTCCGCTCCAGCTGAGGACGGATCAGTCACGACGGCTGCCAAGACGGCAAGCCAAGCTGAGGACCCGTACGCAGGAGTCGGTCGCAATGCGCCGTGTCCATGCGGTTCCGGCAAGAAGTTCAAGATGTGCCACGGACGGCCCGGCGCCATCTAGTTGGCACGGCTGGACTAGGCACTCCCCGCATTAGTCGAGGTTCACTGTCATGCCCATCAATTCATGAGCCGAGCTCGCATTGTCGCCATTGCGGCTGCGGCCGTTCTAGTTGCTGGTGGCGTCGGTGCCGCAGCCGCCCTCAGCCGCCCCGACTCTGTACCGCTTAGCAGTAGCTCGAGCTCTCCGAGCTCGTCATCGCCGGCACCTACGTCCTCACCGACCAAAAGACCGACGCCGCGCGCCAAGTCCACCGATCCACTGACAGGCGGCACGGTCAGCAGCCATCCGGTGATCGCGGCGAAGGTCGAAAACATAGCGGCTGCGAGACCGCAGGTGGGCTTGAGTCAAGCCGACATCACCTTCATCGAGGAAGTCGAGGGCGCCCAGACCCGGCTCATCGCGGTTTATCACTCGCGGTTTCCGAAGCGTCTAGGCCCCGTCCGTAGCGCCCGTAGCACCGATGTTCAGCTCCTGCCACTGTTCGGCAAACCCGGGTTGGTCTATTCCGGTGCGAACTCGGCGGTCCAGCGCAAGATTGATAACGCTTCGATCGTGCCGATCCCGCGTTCGACCCGCGACCATAGGCGGGTGGCACCGCACAACGTCTTTGTGAACGTCGCGGCGATCGACCGGTCGACCAAGTTGCGCGAAGCTGCCCCGATTGGTTGGACGTTCAGCGAGGACGTACCTCACGCTCCGTCGGCGACCTCGGTCAAAGTGCGCGTTGGACATGACACCTTCGGCTTCGACTACTCCTCTGGTCGCTACACTTTGCGCTGGAATGGCTCCCGATACGCCGACGGCGACAACGGCGCGATAACCAAGACAGACAACGTCGTGATCATGAAGGTCCACAACCATCCAGACGGCAATCGCGATGTGTTGGGCGCGCCATCGGTCCAATCCGACACGGTTGGCAAGGGCATGGCGACGATCTATCGCAATGGTAAGAAGATCTCTGGCCAATGGAGGAGAACCAAGGCCTCCGGCCCGCTGCGATTCACCGACAAATCTGGCGACCCGATCCCTCTGAAACCGGGTCAGACCTGGGTTGCGCTCGCCGGCTAGGTCGTGGCAGTTACGGCGGTGGCAGCGTGACGCCAAATCCGGTTATCGCCAATCGCAGCAAGACTTGGCCGGGTCTCAACAGGTCGGCGATCTTGGCTGCCGACAGCACCTCCAGCTCGGCCACTCGGGCACGATAGGTATCCGCACCGTCGAGTCGTGCTCGCTGCAATTCGCCGACATTCAGCCACACTTTTTGACGCGCCTCGTGAAGGAAACGCCGGGAACTCAGTCGGTTGGCCGGCGTGAGGATCCGGTCCAGCAAGCGCCGCGCACCGCCGATCGCGGAATCTTCGGCCGCTACTCGACTGGCCAAGATCTTGTCGATGCGTTCATGATCACGACGGCGTATATCGATCAATGCAGGATCTTGGAAGTCTTGATCAGTGATCACTGAAAGCGTCGCTTGCGGCAGGTCGTGGTTGATGTGAGCATTCATGCCCAAGAGCAGATGGACAAGGGTTGGCAGCTTAGGGTCGGCCTGGAACGCGAGCCGCCATGGTCGTGGTACTGAGCCGCCAGCCTGATCGGCGTCATGCGCCACGAGAAACAGATCAGCGAAGGCGATGTCCCATCGCACCACCCATTCTGGATCTTCAAAGAAGGCGGCATCAACTGCGTCGTCGACCGCTTGGGTAGTTCGCTGATAGGTCGTGATGAACGCGCGCCGGTGCACCTGGTCAGCCGGCAGCGCCTCGATGCGCTGCTGCAGCGTGGCGACGACATCGCCGATCCTGGGTGCTGGCGGAGTGGCGGCATCATGCATGGTGCCAGTCTTCCTGGACACCGCTGAGCGCCTGGGCTCGGATGGCCACGGTGCTGGGCACAGCATCCAAAAGTTGTCCACAGATTCGCCGGCGGGTGGTTACGCAGTGACGGCGAAATCAGTCAGCCTGGTGCGCGCACATAGCAGCGCCCTGCCGGTCGATGGGCGCCGCGTCGAGCTCAGGAGGCTTGCATGTCGACAACCACCACACCGTCACATAGGCCCAGCGTTCAGTGGTTGATCGAAAGCCGGCCACCCGGCATCACCTGGTCGCGGCCGGCGCCTGCCGAGCCCAACCAGCCACCGCTCGATCTCGCTGATCATGAAGACGACCATCCCGAGATCGCGGCAATGAACGATCGAGGCATCCGAGTGAGCACGGTGAAAGCCGGATGGGCGGCGCAGCCGCGACCGGGTCTACCTAATGCTCAGCAGTGGAGCACCACACTCGCGTTGGCGATCATCCAGGCCATGCTCGGGCAGCGGCCGGTTGCTCAGCTCAACCGCTGGATTGTCGACGAAGTTCTCGCAGGGATCAGCATGTACCAGCGGCGCAGTATCAGGGTCCATGGACGGGTCGCCGTACCGGTATCGCTTTGCTCGGTTCGTGTTCAGCATCCCGGCCCGGAGGTCGCGGAGGTGGCGGCACACGCCATGATCGGCAAACGCTCGGCAGCCATGGCGTTTCGGCTGGAGGCATTGGGCGATCGCTGGCTGTGCACCGCGTTGGAACTGGGTGCTCAGTAGGGCTTGACAACTGCAGGAGCGGACGGCTGGGTCAGGCGACGAGTGAGGATTGAATCGAGTAGTGGGCCGCGTGATAGATATGGCGCCCCAACTCGACGAACTGGCCCACGTCGTCGTACACCAGGCGATCGACGCTCAGGCACGCCGCCGGCGTCTCCTCATCCAGCAGCTCAGCCTCCTCTTCAGTCATGAGCCGGGCCGAGATCCGCTGATGA
>JBKPEY010000189.1:0-5401 GCA_046744405.1 Actinomycetota bacterium | reverse complement strand
AGCGGCGCGCTCACCGGCAAATATCTTGATGGCAGTCGCCCGGCTGGGATCCGCCGGTTCCGGGAGCCGTTCCGCGGCCCAAAGTTTCATGCGCTGCGGCCGGTCGTCACACTGCTTCGGTCAATCGGTGATCATTACGGTCGGACGCCAGGTCAGGTCGCGCTGCGATGGCTGCTAGAGCAGGAAAATGTCGTACCGATTCCAGGGGCCAAGAATGCTGAGCAGGCCACCCATAACGCCGGCGCCTTGTCGTTCACGTTGACGCCGGATGAGGTTAGCTATCTCAATGAGGCGACGCAGGCTTGGCGAAGCTAAGTGCTCAAAGACTGTGGCAGCTCTGATCACTGCGTAGCTGTCACGATGCAGCGCCGCAACTCTTCGACTGCTTCGGCGTTGCCCTCAACAGCCACATCGCTTGACTCACCGGCGCTCTCCCGGTTCCACACCCAGCGGAGCACGGCCATGGGTTCGCCGCTCACGGTGACCTCGGCCGCATCATCGCCGCCTCCGTCCTCGACCGCAAACAGTCCGGGCCCGGTCTGCAACCGCCACGCCGAGCCGTCGGCGCGCACTGTGTAGGTATGACCCGACGAGCTATTCAGAATGTCGGCGAAGTAGCTGCCCCACTCGGCGACGCCGTACGCCACGAAGACCTTGAGC
The DNA here is from genome assembly GCA_046744405.1 of Actinomycetota bacterium. Taxonomy (GTDB): domain Bacteria; phylum Actinomycetota; class Actinomycetes; order Propionibacteriales; family Propionibacteriaceae; genus Microlunatus. The sequence goes on along the minus strand of JBKPEY010000189.1, from coordinate 4,741 downwards.
AGCTCGTCGATGCCATCGAGGGCTAGGTCGGCCGGGACCGGCGTGATCGGCTGCCCAGTGCCGAGCTCGGCGTCGATCCGATGGATGACTGTCTCCTGCGCCATCCGCCGGATCCAGAAACCGACCGTCTGATCTGGGGCGTACCAAGAGCCAGCAGGATCTTCCGGCTTGTGTCTGGAGAACTCGTCTTGCAGTCCCGCGTACGTCCGATCAAGCAGCGCGATCGGGTCCTCATCGGCCAGCTCCTTCGGCGGCCACGGGTCTGGCTCGACGCCCTCTTGGATGGCCAGAGTCTTGTGGAGATAGACCTCGCCGACGTGATGGGTCAGGTCGGCTACCGTCCAGCCAGGACAGCTCGGCACTGCGGAAGTGAGGTCAGTGTCTACAACGGCCCGAAGCCGAGCGAAGTCGGACGCGAGGCAGTCGAGGAATCGCGAATATTCCATGCCACACAGTTCAACATGAGCGCGCGGGGCTTGCGCGCTCTTCCACAATCAGCCGAAACTGCTGCAGCTGCTCCGGCGATCACGATGCAAGGCGCAGCAACGCACAGACGACGACCGCCAACAGCATGGCGAGAACAGCCGGTACCCGGTACCATAAAGCGATGGCGGCGACGACGAGCCCAGCCGCGCGGGCGTCGATCACGAGATGTCGGCCTGCGGTGAACGCGCCTGTCACGATGAGCGCGCTAATCAGCGCCGGGGCGACTAGAGCGATGACTCTGGTGAGCGGCGCAGGTGGCTGCCGCCCCCCGGCCAACAACGGACCGAGTGTCTTCGTCAAAACGGTGCCGAGCGCTACCACCACGATCAGAACCCAAATCCTCATGCCTCGTCTCCGGCACCGGCGGTGGACGGGGGTGGACGGAGCCCGATCAGCGCGGCTGAGGCCGCAACCACAATCGGCACTCCGGTTGGCGTAATGGGAGTGAGCGCCAGGGTGATGGCCGCCCCTAGGAGCGCCACGATGATCGGCCGATTTCGAACCAGAGCGAAGCCGCGACCGTCCGAACGGTTGGCTTGTCTTATTCGTCGCCGATGACCTTGGAAACGGTCAGGAAACAGTTCGGGCAGCAGCAAGCTCAAATAGAACACCGGAAATAAGACGTCGAGGCCCCAGCGGGCGGGATCGCCGATTTCAGTGGCGCCGACGACTCCCACGATTGTGCCTGCGATCCACGGGAAATACTGCAGGGGAAACGCCCAGACAAGGGCGCTGATGTCAAACCGCCCCTCTCCGCGATTCCCAATGACAAAGGAAGCGTCGCTCAGCACCGCGCCCTTCAGGAAGCGCCGCAGCGGCCCTCCGGTCATCGAGGGAGCTATTGCGAATCCCATCGGCAGGAAGCGGGTATTGGCTAACAACCCGGCGCCCGCCGCCAGCGCTGTTCCGCCCCCGGACGCCACGACACTAAGAGCGGCGAATTGAGCCGCAGCTGCCCAGGCGACTGCCGACAGCACGGTGGACGGGACTGCGCCCAGCACCGGAGCCGCCAGCAGGCCAAAGGTCATCCCGACCGCGGCCACTGGCAGGGCGAGTGGAACTGAGGCGCGTAGGCCCTCGTGCCAAGTCTTGGGCGTCCATCCTGATCGATTCACGGCGTGGCTGGCGTACCTACGACCTGCCGCGTGTCGCGTACGGCGTATGTGTCGGCAGCGTCATTCGAGGTCCCCGTCGTGGTCGCCGGCGCGCGACCATGAACAGGAGCATTTGCACCCGGAAGCGATCTCCGCGATACGGCTCGAGGATCTCCAGGCACGCATCGTCATCGAGTTCCTCGCCGGTCAATGCATATGTGATGTCCCGGCCTACGTGATAGTCACCGATGCTCCAGGCATCCGGATCGCCATGCGCGCGTTGTCGTACTTCTGCCGACGTCCATGGGCCAACTCCCGGGAAGCTGCGCAAGGCCTGATCAGCTTGGTGGTACGGCCAGGTCAGGGTCCGCTCTAATGCGGTGGCCCGGGCGGCGGTCCGGACGAGGGTTCGGCTGCGCCGCTGCTCAACTCCCGCAGCAAGGAAGCGCCAGCTTGGCACCCGACACCAGACATCGGGCGTCGGCGGCAGGTACATGCCGTACGCCGCCGAGCCGGGCTCTCGCGCGGGACCTGGCGCCGGTTCACCGAATTCGCGAACCAGCAGCCGCCATGCCCGGAACGCCTCCTTGCCAGTCACCACCTGTTCGATGCACGCCGGGGCCAACGCTTCGAAGACCGCCTCAGTGCGCCCGACTCGGTAGTGGCTGTAGCGCTGCGCGGCCTCAACCAGAGGCCCGTGCTCGAGTCGCGGCCGAAATCCCCGGGGATCATCCGCCGCGCCGAGCAAGCTTGGCAGTTGATCAAGGCTCCATTCAGCTCCCTCGCCCCACGCCCGGGCAGCCACCTCCGGGCCGTTGGCGATGATCTTGATCAAGGCCGGCCCCTCCGGTGTGCGCGTCGCACGTAAGTGCATGTCGCCAACCCGGCGATGAGTCGGATCACCTGGGCCGCGTCGCAACTGCGCGAAGATCGGCGCGATCATGACCGGCTGCGGGAGCCGGATGTAGCGCGTCAGCCCATCCATCGTGCCTCCGGGCGCGTGATCATAAAGACCCCGTCGGGCCGCCGACGGAAGCCATTGGCAAGCAGCACCGCCTGCGACGCCACATTGTCATGATCAGTCTCGGCAAGAACAATCTCAGCACCGTCCTGCCAGGCTTGTTGCAAGATCAAGCTACACGCCCAGCTTGCTACCCCGCGCCGACGCCAACCCGGCACCACGCTGTAGCCGATCTCCACAGCCTTCTCCGGCCCGGGAGGGCCATGGAATCCGATATCCCCAACGACCACACCGTCAACGACGATCTGATGTACCCACCAAGCCGGCGGCTCAGCAACCGCGTACTCCATCGCCTGGTGCGCCGCGAACGCCATGGCAATCGCATCAAGGCTGTCCGGCAGCGGATATTCCGGATGCCAGGGAGGCGAGTGTGGTTCCACAGGCTCTGAAGGCAATCCTGCGATAAGCATCCGCCGCGCCACATCAACCGCCAGTGGCACGAGCATGAGGTGGTAAGCCGTGCTCAGTCCTCGGTTGCTTGCGGCCATGGGTTCTTCCGGCAAGCCCCTAGTCCCTTGGTCTGCTGCATCATCACTGGCGCAAGCCGCCCCGGACCCGGACAGTCCACGTGATGCTTGCCCAGTGCATGCCCGAACTCATGATTAACGAGGTAGCGCCGGTAGTTGGTCAGATCAGATTCGTAGGAATCGACGCCAAGCAGCCACCGCTTGGCATTGAGCACGACTCGATTGCCGTTCTGACAGGAGACTTCGCCGCGGGTCAGGTACGGCGCGCACAACCGATCGGTCGTCTCCGGCGTCACGATGTAGGCATGCAGTGTGGCGGACTGGCCGACTGGTGCGAGCTCGAAACGCCAGCGACCGGTGCTACGCCAGCTTCGTTTGTCGTCCAAGATCCCCTGGATCAGGATTGCAGCCTGGTCAGGATCGATGGACAGACCCTTTTCGACCCGTACGTCGTAACGGATCAATGTCCCGGCCGAGGCAGTGGGCCGGACCGACTTGTCGGCCGTCTGGTAGATCCCCGGCCCACTCGCCGGGACCTCCACCTTCTGCAGACTCTTGGCTTTACGCTTTGCCTGCAGCTTGGCCGGCTTGACGCTGGGATTTTCCTCAGTCGTGGAGTCGATGCTCATTGACGGCGTCGAAGCAGTCGGTGCGGCAATCGTCGACGAACCTGCCGGACGGCCGGTAAGCGGTCCAGCGATCCCGGCAATCAGATTCGTCTCGGTCAGAACCGTTGGCATCGTCCGAAGACAGAGCCCGAGGAGCCCAAGGCTGATGATCCCGGCAATCAGGGCGGCTGCGCTGCGTTGGGATCTGGCACGAGGGCGTCGCCCAGTCGCTCGACCAACCGAACTAGAGGGGTCTGACCGGAGACGTCTGGGATGACGTGAGTTAGATTGTGTGCTCAGTTCGCTCCTGGATGCCTGGCGAGCCACGGCGCGATACGGCCGGATGCCGTCGCGACTCGCCCCAGGAAGCTGACTCACGGGGACTAAGACTAGGCGGCAACGTGGCTCACTCGCACTCCAGCAGAGAACGTCTTTCAGATACTGGCCCACAACCGTTGGTAAATCCTGACGAACTGCGTCGCCATCAACGTGCCCTGCGCATCTTGATCGTGGTCCTGATTCCGCTGGCGATCTGGACGCTTGTGGGGCTGATCGTCTTCTGGCCAGGTGATATGTCGCGTCATGTCAATACTGATATCGCGGGCTACAGCGTGCCGGGGGTCAGCTATCCGACTGCTCGCGTCACCGAAGTCAGACAGATCTCGTGCGAAGGGTTGTCGGGGTCGACGCCAGGAGTGACGAACGCCCGATGCGCTGACGTGACAGCTGAATTGTTGGAAGGCGACGATAAGGGCACAACCGTCACTGTGCCGGTAACCGCTGCCATCTACTCATCGGGGATCAAAGCAGGTCAGGTAATCAAGCTGGTGCGCATACCGCCGTCGGCTAACCAGCCGGCCCAGTACCAGTTTTCTGACTTCGAGCGTCGTATCCCGTTGCTGGTCCTGGGGTTGGTCTTCGCCGTTGTCGTGGTAGTGGTTGCGCGCTGGCGAGGATTCGCGGCGCTGATCGGACTGGGCTTTGCCGGGTTCATCCTGATCGCGTTCATGTTCCCGGCATTGATCGCCGGCACCAATCCGATCATGGTGGGTCTTGTCGGTTCTT
>JBKPEY010000401.1:0-4410 GCA_046744405.1 Actinomycetota bacterium | reverse complement strand
TGCCAGTCGTCCGGCTGGCGGTCTGGACCAGACCGTACGCGTCGGCCGGGTCGATGCAGTTGATTCCCACGGCGATGATCTCCGTCACCTTCCGAGCGAGTGCGAAGGCCTCCTCAGCCGGCTCCCCGGCGCGGGTCCGATCTCCAGCGCAGGTGATCGACAGCCAACATGGCTGGCCGCTGCCGTCGACCTCGGCCACCAGGGCCTCGACCTCTGCCAGACACGGAATCGTCTCCAGCGCGATGACGTCGGCACCGGCTTCCGCTAGCAGCTCGATCCGCGGCCGATGCCATCTGCGAAGCTCCGTCACCGATAAGCCGTAATCGCCTCGATACTCCGAGCCGTCCGCGAGGGCTGCTCCGTACGGGCCAACTGAGCCAGCTATCCAGCGATCATGATCATCTTGGAAACTGCCGCGTGCCTGCTCGGCGAGGCGTACGCTGCGCTTGATCAATTGCTGTGCCTCCGCCGGGCTGCTGCCGGCTCGTACGAACCCATCGATGGAGGCCTGGTATGACGCCGTCGTGGCGACCTGAGCGCCCGCTGAGAAATAGGCCAGGTGCGCCTGAAGAATGGCATCCGGATCGTCACACAGCAGCCTCGCCGACCACAGTGCCGAGTTGAGCTTGCGACCCTGAGCCTCCAGCTGGGTCGCTAGGCCGCCGTCGAGAACAACCGGACAGACCTCAAGGGCATCGCCGAGTGTTCTGATCACCAACCCAACCTACGCGGCGGCGTTGTGCTCGTCGCGAAACTGTAGCCAGTCACGGATCAGCGCAAGATCGAAACCGGACGTGCCGTCAGTGCCGATGGTGATCAGTCGCTCGCCGATCGACACCAGTTGCTCGCCCAGTTCGTCGGGGCCACTGTGGGCCGATGTCGATCGTTCGATCTCGCCAGGATCCCGACCGACCTTCGCACACCACTCATCCAGTACCCGGTTCTTTCGGGCAAGGGTCTCGACACTGCCAAAGCCATGCCAGATGTCCGCGTACTCCGCTGCTAGCCGGAGCGTCTTGCGCTCGCCACCACCACCGACCAAGATCGGGATCGGTCTCATCGGCGGCGGATTGAGCCGACGAAATCGTGAGCGGATGCGCGGCAAGGATTCGGCTAGCGCCGCGATCCTGCTACCGGGCGTACCGAATTCATAGCCGTACTCCTGGTAATCCTTCTCGAACCATCCGGCGCCAATACCAAGGATCAGCCGACCACCGCTGATGTGATCAACGGTCCGTGCCATATCGGCGAGCAAATCGGGGTTCCGATAGGAATTGCAGGTCACGAGTGCGCTGAGCTCTACGCGTTCTGTCTGTTCGGCCCAAGCCGCCAACATCGTCCAGCACTCGAAGTGCTTGCCATCCCGATCACCACCAAGTGGGAAGAAATGGTCCCAGGTGAAGATCACATCGACGCCCGCCTCCTCTGCCGCATCTACGGCGCGCCGCAAGGCCACGTAATCGGCGTGCTGTGGCTGCAACTGGACTCCGACGCGAACGGGACGGCTGGCGTACGGCAGCTCCGACATGGCACTCCTCCCTCTCCAGGCACCGCGATCAGATGCGCCAATCCGCCGGTGCCGGGTGTTTCGAATTCGTGTCGGCCATTGTGACCCACCGGGACCTCAGGCGAGAATGTCGGCGTTGACGTATCAGACGATCGAAAGGCACCCATCCCCAGCATGCAGAGCCGTCGGGCGAGGGAGGTGCCGTGAAACATCGCAGTCCTCTTCTCACACTCGCAGCGGTAGCGGTGGCCTTTGCCATCATGTTCACCGTCAATATGTTGGCCAGCCCGCCGGGCAGCAGTTCGACCGGAACCGCAACTCCGGCTGCGCCAACAACGGCCAGCACCAGGCCCGGATCTCAGGAAACCGGGACCGCAGCCGCCTCACCATCTCCCAACCCGACTAAGAGCGCCGAAGACAGCAAGTTCCCACAAAAGGTTGTGTACGCGGGCCGGGCTGAAGACGGTGCGGGCGCAATCGCCGTCGCGGTACTTGGTACCCAGGCCGCTGCCTACTTTTGCGATGGTCGCAGCGTCGAGTCCTGGTTTCGGGGCACTGTTGCCGGCTCTGACATCTCATTGAAGAGCAAGGACGGCGCGACGCTGCAGGCCAGTCTTGACGGTGATCATCTAAAGGGCTCACTGCGGATCAAGAACGAACGGGTGCGGTTCGAGATCAACGAGGCGAAGAAGCCCGCTGGCCTGTATCGGGCACGTGGCTCCAAGACGACAATCGGATGGATCGTGCTCGAGGACGGATCAGAAGTCGGCGTCCAGACGACCGGCCAAGACTCGACACCTGCCCCGGAGCTAGATCCAGAGAACCCACAGGTCACCGTTGATGGGACAGAGCTCGATGCCGCGCCAGTCAACGGCGACGACGATCTGTGAGCAGAGGAGATCTCATGGCCAGCATCCCAGTCCCGGCTCCAGAGGCCGCTCCAGCCGAACCTAGCGGGACCAAGATCGCCCCCGTGCTGGTCGCTTTTGCCATCGGTACGGCCGTCTCCATCGGGCTCGGGGTATATGGGCGGCTGCATTCGCCGACTGGGTATGCAGTCAACATCTCGGGGTTTTCCAGCGGTCCAGCCGCCAAGGCGGCACTGGCCAGCGTTGTGATGGTGCTAGCCATCGTTCAGACGGTGACGGCGATGGCAATCTATGGCCGGATTCCGCTTCGGGGCGCGTGGCTGAATCCCGTACATCGCTGGTCGGGCCGACTGGCGATCTTGATCTCGGTGCCTGTGGCTGTGCACTGTCTGTACGCTCTGGGTTTCCAGGCCTATGACGGTCGGGTGATCGCGCATTCGATCTTCGGCTGCTTCTTGTACGGCGCTTTCGTCTTCAAAATGTTGATCTTGACTCGTGACGACTCACCGGGGTGGGCGTTGCCACTGGCTGGGGGGCTGGTGCTCAGTGGATTGACGGCGCTCTGGATGACGGCTGTGTTGTACTTCTTCTTCGTATGATCTCCACAAACCTCGCCAAACGCACGGAGCAAACGTGACTCCCTACCAGCGACCGACCGACTCCGTGCCGATCCGTCGGCGTACGGTGATCATGAACGCTGGACTGGCTGCGGCGGCCCTTGCCGGCCTCAGCTCGTGCACCACCTATGGAACGACACCCGCCACTGAACCATCCCCACCCGCCTCGGGCGCAGGTGGATCTGCTCAGGGGCTGACCGCTAAGACTGCCGACATTCCAGTCGGCAGCGGCAAAATCTTTCCTGACGCACAGACGGTGATCACTCAGCCTAAGCAGGGAGAATTCAAGGCATTCAGCGCCGTCTGCACGCATCAAGGCTGCCTGGTTGACGCTGTGACGAATACGATCAACTGCCCGTGCCACGGTAGCAAGTATTCGATCACTGATGGATCGGTGGTGAATCCTCCCGCAACTCAGCCGCTGCCTCCGAAGACGATCAAGGTCTCCGGCAATAGCCTCAGCGTCAGCTGATCCGCAGCAAGCCGGTTGAACGATGCGTTGCCAGCCGGGTGTTTATGCCTCAGCCAAAGGCGATCATCTCATTGAGTGTTGCCAGTCGGCGATTCACCAGAGCCTGCGCGCTTACTGCCCAAAGTCGCCGGGCCAGCTTCGTATTCTTGGCCAGCTCACTCACTTCAGCAGGCTGCCCGCCTGCGTAGTAGCCGCCAGTCGCATCGGCGACATCGACCGACGTGGCGAGATACACCGGTGTGGCCGCCGCTCGGTCGGGACTGACTTGCATAGGTCGGGTGAGGGTGAGCAGCACGTGGCGCCCGCCTGTGGCATGCCGGCCGAGATTGGTTCGAACGAATCCGGGATCGGCCGCGTTCGCCGTAATCTGTCTGCCTTGCAGGCGTCTGGCCAATTCATGGACGAACAAGATATTCAGCAGCTTGCTGGTTCGGTAGCTGTCCGGTGTCAGTGGGGCGCCAGTGACCACGCTGTTTAAGTCGACCATTTTGACCTGCGCGTGCACCGACGAAGAAACCACGACTACTCGGGCCGGCGCCGAGGACTGCAGCAGCGGCAGGAGCAGGTGGGTCAGCAGAAAGCCGGAAAGATGGTTCGTTGCGAAGTTCGTCTCGATGCCTTCGTCGGTGAGCACTATGCCGCTGTGCGCTTCCGCGGCATTGAGAATCAAGCCATCAAGACGCGTCGTAGTTTTCATCACGTCGTAAGCCAGAGATCTCACCTCTCTCATCAGTGAGAGGTCTGCTGGCGCCACCGCTAGATCGGCATCGGGCACCTGACTTCGGATTCGATTCACTGCGGCGTCGCCGCGCTCTGCCGTGCGTGCCCCAAGCAGAACCCGCGCTCGGCGATCAGCGAGCTGAGTCGCAATAGCCTCGCCAAGGCCGCTCGTCGCACCCGTGACGAGGAAGGTGGGCGTGGTCGTCGGATCTCCTGAAGGGTAAG
>JBKPEY010000398.1:0-5914 GCA_046744405.1 Actinomycetota bacterium | reverse complement strand
CCTTTGGGCACATGTACCGCGGTCGGCGCCGTGGACCAGAACCGGATTGTCAGCACGGTGCGATCCAGCGAGGTGGTCAGCGATCCCTGCAACGTGTTGGCACTCGAGGCCGCGCTCCGCCGTCGGTCGGGAGCCGATCAGGTGCACTTGGCCAGCTGTCAGCGGGTGCTACGGGGCCAACGATTCGTTGATCCAGACGCTTCCGCGCACTTCGTGCTCTTCGCATTGGTGTCGAGCATGCGGGAGTCCGGTTGCGCGCAAACCGAAGCACAGTTGTTGATCATGCATCTGAGCTTCTGGCAGCAGGTCCTGACTGAGTTGCTTGGTTCGACCTGGGGTCGCTTCGGCTACACCCTGATCGACAATCACACCGGTCGGCTCGTTGACATGATTCGATCGGAGTTGCCCGACGCGCCGTTGACCGCGTACCCAGAACGCACCCAGGGAATCGGCTACTACGGCACTGCCGCGTTCAAGATCATGGCTAACACCAAAACCGACGCGCTCGAAATAGGCGATGGTGGGTTTGTCGGCTGGACTGCCCAGCTGATCCCGAATGCGAAAGAGCGTTGTCTGATCTCGTGCGTGGCCCCGGAACGGCTTGCCGGTCTGATGCCCGGCTGAGGGAAGAAGTATTCCCAGAATTCTGGGATCGACCCGATCGGGGCGGCGAACCTAACGTCGCCGCTATGACACAGCAGATTTCGCACACAATCGCTGGCGAAGGTATCGAGCTGACGTTGCCGGACGCGGTTATCACCGTGAAGATCGATGCGAACTACACCGACGGTGACTATGAGCTCTTTGAAGTTGACGCGCCGCGTGGTCCGGCTACGCCGCTGCACCGCACTCCGTGGCCAAAGGCGTATTACGTCCTCAGCGGCCGCATGATCGTCCAGATTGAGGACGAGGGCTTTGACCTCGGGCCAGGTTCAGCCATCACCATTCCGCCAGGGGCCTTGCACACCGAAACGGTACTCAGCTCGTCGAGTAAGTACCTGGCCTTAGGTCTGACCGGGGCCATGGGCAGATTCTTCGCCGATCTCGATGCCTCGGTACCGCATGGCCGGCCAATTCAGGAAGTCGTGCATCAACTTCAGGAGGTCCTGGCGCGCCACGATGTCAGCATCGCTGGTTTTGAAGCCGCCAACCTGGGGTCTGTTTCTTGACAGTAGTCGTGTGGATCTTCGCGCTGCTCGCCGCGACGCTGCACATCGTCGTGTTCGCATGCGAGGCATTCCTCATCGCGCGTCCCAGTGTGCATGACGGAGTCTTCGGCCTTCCCTATGTCCCGGCCGTGCGTGTGTGGGCTTTCGGTGTCGGTTTCTACAACTTGTTTCTTGGCTGCGGCATGGTCGTCGGCGTGATCGCGTGGATGGGTGGCAACGAAATAGTCGGAAGAACCCTGGTGATCTACATCTGCCTCTTCATGATTCTGAGTGGGATAGTGCTGTTCATCGCCGACCGGCTGGGGTTTGGTGGCGAGGAAGGCAAGAGCATCGGCGGCGCTGTGGGCCAGAGCCTGCCGCCACTAGTCGCCCTCATTGCCGCGCTGCTGTAGGTGAACACGGGCGCCTCTTCTCCGCATTCGGTTCAGAGTGAGGTGTTGCCGGGCACAATGTGGGCCATGGCTACCACCAGTGATCGTGTCCGCACCATCTGTGTTGCGGTGACTGCCGTGGCACAGGTGCTCGCTGCTCCGTTGACGAGGTGGGCGGTCGGGCCAAGGTCCAATACCGGCGCGATCTCAGATGCCAACGCCAATCCCGTCACTCCGGCTGACTACGCCTTCGTAGTCTGGGGATTGATCTATGCGGCCTGCCTTGCCCTTGCCATTTATCAGCTCCTACCTAGTCAGCAGGAGCGTAGCGTGCACCGGCAGACGGGCTGGTGGTTAGCCGGCGCGTTCACCGTAGCTGCCCTCTGGGTGCCGATCTTCGGAACGGGAAGCCTTTGGCTTGCTCAAGTCTTGATTGTGATCTTGGTCGGCTATCTCTTGGTCGCTGCTCGAGCGTTCGTGCTGGTCGGGCCCGCGCCCAACGTGGCGGAGGAGATTTTGCTTCGGTTGCCGGTGATGATCTACCTCGGGTGGGCCACGCTGGCGGCTGCTGCCGGCTTCGCCACCACGTTTCGCTCATGGGGAATGCCCGCATCTGCCCGCTGGGTGAATGAGATCGGCGTCGTACTGGTGCTGAGCGCAACGATCATGTCGCTGCTCGTCGTCGGGCGGCTGGTTGCCGTTCTGGGTTTTCTCTTGACCGCGTGCTGGGCGCTGTTCGCGGTGGCACTGGTTACCCAATCCAATTCGATACGCAATGCTGCAGTGATCGCCATCGTGATCATGATTGCGGTGGTAATCGGCCGCACTGTTCGCAGCCGCGAGCGTCGGACCATCCTCTTCGGGTAGTCGAATTTCCGACCACTACGAAGTTTTGCAGTCCAGATCAGGCAATCAGTAGTCGAATTTCCGACCAGTGCGGAGTTTTGCCGGTCCAGATCAGGCTGTCTGGTTACCAGTAGTCAAGTTTCTGACCGTTGCGGACTTGCCGAGGCGATCACCCGTTGACGCGATAGTGCAGATAGACCACGCCGTTGTCGAAGCGGCGCTCATCCAGTAGCTGCAGCTGCAACCAGACATTGTCAGGCAGTGCCGGCGTACCGCCTCCGACCACGATGGGGGAGAGGAACAGGTGGCACTCATCGACCAATCCGTGCCGAAGTGCCTCGGCAGCAAGTGTGGGACCGCTGACAGCGATGTCACGAGTCACATCCGCTTTCATCTGCCGAATCACCTCGGGGTCGAATTCTCGCTCTAGCTTGGTGTTAGCGGTGGACACCTCATCAAGGCTCCGCGAGTAGATGATCTTGTCGGCCGCCCGCCACAGCCTCGCGAACTCCTCCTCCGCTGACTGCTCGCCATTCCCGCTGGAGGCGGTCTCCCAATAGCGCATCACCTCATACATCCGACGCCCGTAGAGGTAGGTTCCGATGCCTGCCTCCAGATTGTTGACGAATCTATGCACCTCCTCACTCGGCATACTCCAGTCGAAGTTGCCATCCGCATCCGCGACATATCCATCGAGTGACGTGATCGCTGCAAAGATCAGCTTCGCCATCGTGAGCCTTCCTGGTCGTTGCTGCTCCAACGGGCAATTGGCTTCAACGGTATGGCCATAGGTCCTTCCCGAAGTATTCACCTCATCGGTAAGGTCTTTGATCACTCGGGAACCCTCTCATGTCATCGGATGACCTGGTACGCCGGTCGGCGTCCGAGATACCGCGAAGGGAGAAGCCGTGTCCAGCCTCACCGATACTTCCAATTCATCTCTGTTGTCGCCGGAGTCACTGAAGGTGGTGCAGGCAACTGCACCGGTCGTCGCGGCGCATGCCGATCAAATCACCGCGAACTTCTATCCACGCATGTTCAATGCGCATCCTGAGCTGTTGCGGGTGTTCAATCAGGGCAACCAGGCAACGGGCGAGCAGAGCAAAGCCCTGGCCGGCTCGGTTGTGGCGTACGCCGTGCAGCTGATTGATCCCGAGGCCCCATCGTTCGACCACGTCATGCGGCGCATTGCCTACAAGCACGTGTCTCTCGGAATCCGTCCAGAGCAGTACACGATCGTCGGTGAGCACCTGCTCGCCTCAGTCGCTGAGGTTCTCGGCGACGCGGTGACACCGGAGGTCGCCGCGGCCTGGAGTGAGGTCTACTGGCTGTTCGCATTGCAGCTGGTCGCCGAGGAGGCGCGGATGTACCAGCAAGCAAACGTGGATCCCTCGCAACCGACGCGTCCTTATCGTGTGGTGCGGCTCATCGACGAGGCGGCCGACGTCATCTCCCTTGTCCTGGAACCCGCCGACGGCGGTCCTCCTCCAGCTATCGCGCCTGGACAATACGTTTCGGTGTTCGTCGACCTGCCCAATGGTGATCGACAGCCCCGGCAGTACACGGTCTCGTCCACCGCCGTACGCACTCGGCTGCAAATCACCGTGCTGCGTGTACGCGGCGTGAACGGCGCGCCCGACGGCCAAGTTTCCAGCTATCTGCATGATCAGGTGAAGGTCGGAGATGTGCTCGATGTCAGCGCCCCCGCAGGCGACTTCGTACTGACACCCACCGAATCACCGCTCTTGCTGGCCAGCGCGGGTGCCGGCATCACGACGGTCCTCCCAATCGTGGAACAAATCGCGCGTACCCAGCCGCAACGGACCGTCATGGTTGCCCATGCCGACCGCAGAGCAGCAGATCATGCTCTGCGAGACACCGTGCTCCATTTGGGCCGTGAGATCGACAACTTCAGTTCCTACACGTGGTACGAAACTCTCGATGAGGGCGATACCCGATCCCGCCAGGGCTACATGGATCTGAGCGACATTCCGCTTCCCGACGACGTTCAGGTCTTTACCTGCGGGCCCTTGCCATTCATGCGGCTTGTTAGGTCGACGCTGCTTGACCGCGGGGTGCCGCCCGCCAGAATCCGCTATGAGGTCTTCGGACCCGACCTCTGGGCCGCTCAAGCCGCGCCGGATTCCTAAGCCTTAGGCCGTCAGACGCTGCAGAGCTTCTGCGGCGCGAGTGGTGAGATGATGGGGACGTGCAAGACAGGCACAGTCCTCTTCAGACTTGGCGGGCGGGGAAAGTGGTCACAAACGACATCAATTTGTCTCCTAAGTTCAGGGGGTCATGGCAACACCTGATCTGAAGGGTGTGCCATGAGGGGTCATGTGAGAGGTGATCAGCTTCGGGTGTTTTGGCGGCTGATCCGGCGGGGGTGTTCGGTTGAGGAGGCGGCCGGGCGTGTCGGGTTCGGATCCGCGGCGGGGCATCGGTGGTTTCGTGAGGCTGGCGGCATGCCACCGTTGTCACTGGTTGAGCCGGCCGGTGCCCGCAAGCTGACCATTGTCGAACGGGAACACATTGCGCAGGGCTTGGGCGCGGAAAAGTCGATCCGGCAGATCGCCAAGGAGTTGGGCCGGCACCCGTCGACGGTGTTGCGGGAGCTGCGGAAGAACATGCATCACCAGCAATATCGGCGCCGTTCCGGGACGGGTTTTCCGGCTCGGCCGCCGTGGAAGTATTCACCGCATCAAGCCCAGTTGCGCGCCGACAAGAAGGCAAGCCGGCCCAAGCAAGCGAAGCTGGCAGCCCATCCGCGGCTGCGCGATCAGGTGCAAGATCGGCTGGAGCATAAACACAGTCCGGTGCAGATCGCGCGGCGGCTGCTGGTCGATTTTCCTGACGATGCGGAGATCCGGGTGTCCCACGAAACCATCTACCAATCCTTGTATGTGCAAGGCCGCGGCGCGTTGCACCGGGAGCTGACCAGGCAGTTACCGACCGGCCGGGCGCTGCGCAAGCCCCGCCGCCAACCCGGGCAGCGGCAACCGCGGATCAAGGACATGGTCTCGATCAGCGACCGGCCACCGGAGGTAGCAGACCGGGCGGTGCCTGGCCACTGGGAAGGCGACCTGATCGTCGGCCAGGAGGGCAAGTCGGCTATCGGCACCCTGGTGGAGCGCAAAACCGGCTACCTGATGCTGCTGCATCTACCTGAGGATCATGGCGCCCTCGCCGTCCAGGAGGCGATGATCGCCACGATCAGCCGGCTGCCGCAGATGCTGCGCCAAACCCTGACCTGGGACCAGGGCATCGAAATGGCCAACCATGCCCACATCGCGGCCGCCACCGACCTCGACATCTATTTCTGCGATCCGCACTCGCCGTGGCAGCGCGGCACCAGCGAGAACACCAACGGGCTGCTGCGGCAATACTTTCCCAAAGGCACCGACCTATCGTTTTGGGGCCCGGGCTATCTGGACTATGTCGCCGCCGAACTCAACAACCGACCCCGCAAACGCCTCGACTGGCGCACCCCCGCCGAAGCCCTTGATCAACTACTGTCTGATCCAACAA
>JBKPEY010000355.1:0-3810 GCA_046744405.1 Actinomycetota bacterium | reverse complement strand
GAGGGTGATCACCACAATGTGGTCGGCATCAGCTTGCCGCTGCTCCGAACAATGCTGAATGAGCTCGGCATTTCCTGGCCGAGCCTGTGGCGAGTCACCTGAAGGGTTGCTGAAGGACCGTCGTTGTCAGCCGGCGTTGGTGCCTCTGACGTCCAAGACTGGACTAGCCCGGGATTCCACGGGCTTTCATCGACTGGTTCTGCGAGCGCGAGCACAGCACAAAAAGAGGAAGACCGCATGAAGGAGCTAACCAAGATCATCGTTGCCGGAGCCAGCACTGTCGCGCTGGCTGGAGGCATCGGCGCCGGCCTGGCGTACGCGGACACACCGTCAGATGAGCCGAGCGCAAGTCCGAGCGTTATGCCGGCGACCAGCCCGACGGAGACGCCCAGCGCCAAGTCCAGCGGTAAACGTGATCAGAATGGCGACCACCGACAGTTTGCTCGCAGGCACCTGCTGGCACGCGCACTACATGGCGAGGTCACCCTTGCGGGCGAGCAGCATCGGGTGATCGCCTTTCAGCGTGGTGAGGTGCAAAAAGTCGGCCCGAAGTCAGTCACCGTGAAGAGCAACGACGGTTTCCTGGAGACCTATGTGCTGAACGACGACACCAAAGTCCGCCAGGATGGGGAGGCAGCAAAGGCCTCCGACGTCGACACCTCCGACCGGGTCTTGGTCATCGCCTTGAAGGATGACTCGACTCTTAATGCTCGCCGAGTGATCGTCCGAAGTCGGTAAGCGCTGAATCATTGCAGCCCGGCCATGGTGAGTACGATCAAGATCAGGTTCAACGCGGTCACGACACCGATCACCAACCAGGCGATGCCGATCGTGACCCGCCTGGTTGGTACCAGATGCATCAGTTCGCAATCAGAGGCGATCCGAACCAGCGGGACCAGCGCAAACGGAATGCCAAATGACAAGATCACCTGCGACAAGATCAGTAACCGTGTCGGCTCCAGACCGAGACCGAGCAAGATCAAAGCCGGCACTGCGGTCAGCAACCGTCGCCAGATGATCGGGACCCGACGCCGCAATAAGCCGTCCATGATCACAGAGCCCGCATAGCCACCTACGGAGGTGGAAGCCAGTCCCGAGGCAAGCAGGGCCAAGGCAAAGAGTCCGGCGATCAGCGGGCCGAGCTCAGCTCCGATGGCAGCATAAGCAGCCTGCAAGCCGTCCACATTCATACCGAACAGCGTGCTGGCAGCCAGCAGAAGCATGCCGACGTTCACTGTGCCCGCCACCAGCATCGCCAGCCCAACATCGAGCCGGATGGTCCGCAACATGGGAGCCGCACAGTCCGGGTCGGCCCGACCGTGCCGGTCGCGGATCAATGCTGAATGCAGATAGATCGCATGGGGCATGACTGTTGCGCCCAACATGCCAACCGCAAGGACCGCGCTTTCGGCGCCACTGAGCTTCGGGACCAGCCCAGCAACGGCCTGCGCGCCATCCGGCGGTGAGGCAATCAACCCGGCGAGAAAGCCGATCGTGACAATGGCCAGCATCCCGGTGATCACACGCTCGAACGTGCGCTGACTGCGACTGTTCTGCAGGAACAACAGTCCAGTCGAGATCGCAGTGGTAATCAGTGCTCCGGTCACCAGCGGCAGGCCGAAGAGCAGGTTCAGCGCGACCGCGCCACCGACGATCTCGGCCAGATCTGTAGCCGTAGCAACCAGCTCGGCCTGGATCCAGTAGCAGATTCGCGGCAATCGGGAATTGCGGCGAGCCACCAGCCCAGGCAGTGTCTCTCCGGTCAGCCAGCCAACCTTCGCGGAGAGGTACTGCACGAGACCAGCCATCAAAGTCGCCCCGACGAGCACCCATAGCAAGAGGTAGCCGAAGCCGGCGCCGGCCTGGGTGTTGGTTGCCACATTGCCGGGGTCCACATACGCGACTGCGGCCACGAAAGCCGGCCCTAGCAGGCGGGTGCGCTGCAATAGCGCCTCTCGCTGCAGCAACATCAATTTCTACGCCCTGACACTCGGCAACTTGCCCTGTGGAGGCTACCGGCCATGCCCACTGCAGGTGCAACCACCGGTCACTGTGGTCGCAACAGGACCGCCGATACCCGGTCATTGCCGGTGAAGCTACCGATCCAGCCGTTTCCAGAAAATGTCATCGTTGTGGCGGCTGCATCATCGGCGGTGATGGTGAAACCCGCTGCTGGCAAGGCACGCCGCAGGTACGCCGCAATCTCAGCCGGCGGTGGCGATGAGACAACCATTGCCACGTTGTTCGGCTGGTCGACCTTCGCGGTGACGGCGGCCGTTCGTGGCAGCGAAAACTGCTGCGCGGGCCCGTGGAGGTAGCCCAGTGCAGCAAGCGTGACCCCGTCCGATGGGACAGTCGACACGCCAGCAGGTGATGCGACTGGCGATGCTGGGCTGGAATCGCTCGCAGAATCAGCACCGCAACCCATCAGCAGGAAACCTAGTAAGGCCATAGCTGCCGCCAGCCGTCGTCTGCCCGTCCGCTGCACGCGCTCCAACGTAGTGTGTGGACACTTCGGAGTGGCTCGCTAATGTAGCGTCCTGATGTCCCAATCCACGCAGGTTGCTGTTCGCCGCAGCCGAGTCCCAGCCACGGTCCGCGCTATGCGACCGCGTCAGTGGGTGAAGAACCTTCTAGTCCTCGCCGCACCGCTGGCGGCTGGCCGCCTCTTCGAACCAGCCATAATCAAGACCGCTGCCCTCGGCTTCGTGGCGTTCTGCCTAGTGAGCGCCTCGGTCTACCTCGTCAATGACGCGCGCGATGTGGAGGAAGACCGCCAGCATCCCACCAAGCGGTTCAGGCCGATCGCCTCTGGAGAGCTGAAAGCTACAACGGCGCTCGTCTTGGCCGCCGTCGTTGGTGTCTGTGGGCTCGCGCTTGGCTTCTTCGTCTCGCTGCCGCTAGGAATCACGCTGCTCGTCTATGTAGCTCTGCAGCTGCTCTACTCCGCTTACCTGAAACACCTTCCGGTTGTTGACTTGGCAATGGTGGCCAGCGCGTACCTCTTGCGCGCAATCGCCGGCGGCGTCGCAACCGGCATTCCGCTGAGCCAGTGGTTCCTTTTGGTGGCCGCGTTCGGTTCGTTCTTCATGGTTTCGGGCAAGCGCTACTCGGAAATGAAGTCGCTGGGCAGTGAGGCGGGCACCAGGCGATCACTGACTCGTTACTCCGAGTCATATCTCCGCTTCGCCTGGACGATGGCCGCGGTGATGGTGCTGATCTCATACAGTCTTTGGGCGTTCCAAAATCCCGGGGGCGGTGCGCTCGGTGTGCCCTGGACCGCGATCTCGATCGCGCCTTTTACCTTGGCCCTGCTGCAGTACGCACTTGAAGTCGATGCCGGCACTGCCGGCGAACCAGAGGAAGTCGTCCTCAATGATCGTGTGCTGCAGGGTCTAGGCGTGGTCTGGCTAGCGGTGATCTCCATCGCAGTCTTCTTCTGATTGAAAGAGCAAATTTGACATGAGTGATGAAGCCATACCGGCGATCAAGCCCTCATTGCCAGAAGAGCAGCCCCTGATCCCGCAGCCACTGGTGGAGCTGCACGGCTGGGGACGAGCGTCGGGAACGATGGCGCATCTGGCGCAGATCGACTCGGTTGCTGATGCCGTGTCCGCGCTGCGCAAATCCGACGCCCGACGCGGTGTAGTGCCGCGGGGTCTCGGACGCAGCTACGGCGACGCGGCCCAAAACGCCGGTGGTACCGCACTCGATCTCACCAAGATGAACCGCATCCTGTCGCTGGACGCCGCTGGCGAACCGCCGACTGTTACGGTCCAGGCCGGGGTCAGCCTTGATCATTTGATGCGC
>JBKPEY010000572.1:0-2308 GCA_046744405.1 Actinomycetota bacterium | reverse complement strand
TCGTTGATGCGGGTCTGCGCCTCGGCGGCAGAGTAGGTAGCCTTGATCGTTTCCTTCTTGGTACGGAAGGCGTCCACTTTGGCCTGCAACCGCTGGCTGGCGCGGGTGAGTTTTTCCTCCTCCGCTTGCAGCTGGGCATGTTGAACCTGGAGGTCACTGAGCTGTTGCTGCAGGCCGGACCGTCGGGTGAGGGCTTCGCGAGCTAGATCTTCTCGGCCGATCTCGAGCGCCTTTTGAGCCTGGTTGGTCAGCTTGTCGGCCTGGGTGTTGAGCTGGTTGGCCTGAAGTTCGATCCGCTTACGACTGGTCGCAACATCGGCTACGCCGCGACGAACTTTCTGCAGCAACTCGAGCTGACGCTGATATGAGTAGTCCAGGGTTTGGCGCGGATCCTCGAGTTTGTCCAAGGCCTTGTCGGTCTTGGCACGGAAGATCATCGATATCCGCTGAAAAATGCCGGCCATAAGATGTCAGCTGGTCCTTCCAGGCTCTGGGTTCCGCGCGGCCGTGGCCGCCCACAGGCTTCCACCGTATCTCTGCAAGGAAACCGAACACAGCGAGGCATGAGGGTAGTTTCGTCTTTGGGGTGATCCCCTGAGACAATCCAGGGCCAGATCGGCCGAACCCCTGCTCGCCCTGAGAATCCAGCCCAAAGAATCGGTACAGCACAAAATCTACGAGAGGGACCCGTGGCACTCTTCCGCCGCAACACTCAGCCCGCCGCGCCAGAGCAGCCGGCGGCAACGGTTGATCATGCTCCTTCTGGCAAGAAGGACCGCCCAACGCCGACCCGCAAGGAAGCCGAGGCAGCGCGGCGCCAGCGCGTCACCACAACGCTTAGCAAGAAGGAAGCTAGGGCCGCAGCCAGCCGGCAAAATCGGGCTGAGCGGATGAAGGCCATCAGCGCCAGAGAAGCTGCGCCGGAAAAGGCGTTGATGCGTGACTACATCGACGCACGCTTCAACTTGGGCGAATTCCTGCTGCCCTCCGTCGTGTTGATCTTGGCTATCACCATCCTCGGCAGCTATTGGGCCACGGTGACCGTGATCGCCACCCTGGCGATGTACGTATTCATCCTCGGCGTGTTCGTCGATGGCTATCTGATGTGGCGGGGCTTCAAAAAGGTGCTCGCCGCCCGGCTGCCGAAGGCCTCGCCAAAAGGTTTGCTTCTCTATGGAATGACCCGCAGCACACAGATCCGCAGGTTTCGCTCACCTGCTCCTCGAATCAAGCGCGGAGAGGCCTACTGAGGTGCATAACGCCGAGGTGATGCGATGAGCTGGCACTGGGTGCCCGACCGGAAACCTGTGTCCAGCCGATCAAATCCGGACCTGCCATCGATCAACCGGACCTTCCAGACTCAGGGTGAGGCAGAGACCTGGCTGGGTGAGTTCTATCCGAGTCTGGTGGCCGGCGGCGTACGCGCGGTCAGTCTTTATGAGGCCGATCGGCTGGTGTACGGACCGATGTCACTGGAGCTCGACGGCTGAGCAACGTGTTTGATTGCTCGCTCCGCTCGCTGCGATGTTCGCTGGGAAGCCACCGTCTTCGTCGGAGCTGGCGAAACGGAAAAGCGTTGTTCCGCCATCTCTTCCTCAGATCGGCGGCGCGAACATCGCGAGATCGCCCACTAAGGTCTGCTCGCTAAAGTCTGCTGGTGCCGACGCCTGAATACATCGCCGCCATCCGACGTGTCTACGGACAAGGCAGGTTATTGCTGCCCGGCGTATCCGCCGTGGTCATCCGGGATGATCTTGAGCCGGGCCGAGTCCACCTGCTGCTGACCCGGCGCAGCGACACTGGGCGATGGAGCCTGCCGGCAGGAATCGTGGAACCATTCGAGCAGCCCGCCGCCTCGATGCTTCGCGAGCTGGTTGAGGAGACCCGAATCACGGCCGAGGTCGAGCGCCTTGCGCTGCTGCGGACCGACCCCGACGTCGTATATTCCAACGGCGACAGGTGCCAGTTCATCGCCATGTGCTTCCGCTGCCGGTACGTCTCTGGTGAGGCGCAGGTGGGAGACGAGGAGTCCACCGAGGTGGCCTGGTTTGCTGCTGATGAGTTACCCGATGAACTTACCGACATCCAACAACGCCGCATCCATTGTGCTTTGGAAGATCGGAATGATTGCGTCTTTGATCTTTAGCTGCGACTCCATGATCACCGCAGCACACTCCATGATCTAGGTCTCGCGGACGCCAGGGGTCACAAACGGCGGCTTGGTGATCACGAATGACTCCTGACGATTCCTGATGTCGACGGTCACAACATCATTCTCATTCAGACCCGCTTCGACCATGGCGAGGGC
>JBKPEY010000055.1:0-11871 GCA_046744405.1 Actinomycetota bacterium | reverse complement strand
CGGCCGGCGCTGCACAGCCGCTCATCGAGCGTGCCCGCCGGGAAGGCGGCGGACCTCATGGCTCCAACGGACTGGGTGGCATTCAGCTTCCGGCGCCCTCGTGGCAGCCATCGCCACTGCATGCGGTCGAGCTGCTGCATCAGTTGATCATGGACGCCGCCGAGCCGGTAAGCCTCGTGACATTGGCACCCAAGACCAACCTGGCACTGCTTCTGGCAGGCCATCCAGAGATTGCCGTGCGACTTGGACAGATCATCTTCATGGGCGGCTCACTCAGCAAGGACGCTGAGTTCAACGTCTGGCAGGACCCGGAGGCCGCGGCGTACGTGATCCAGTCACCGATTCCGACCCAGATGTATGGAGTCGATCTGTTTGAGCGGTTGGTCATCGAGCAGGCCGACATCGAACGCTTCCGGGGCCATGATCATTCAGCAATTCGGCTCGCAGCAGAGCTTCTTGAGAAGCGACGGCCACAGCACGGCGGCCCGGGCGATAACGAGGTGGGCTTGCTGGGCGACGCCGGCGCATTACTGCTACTGACTGACCCCGAAGCGTTCGTCACCGAAGACCTACCCGTACACATCCCGCTGGAGGGCGCCGGCCGGGGCCAGACCATCGTTGCTCGAGGAGCCACTGATGAGGACCGGTCTTGGCCCGATCCTGATGGGTGGCCGCGAATTCAGGTCGTTGTGGATGTAGATGTGACGAAGGCCGCGTCAGCGTTCGTCGAAACGATCAACGCTTTCCCGGCCAGTTGAAAGATCGTGCACGTTTGACGTGTGTACTCAACCGTCAAACGCGCACGATCTTCTTACTCGTGACTATGTTCGTGTTCGGCCTTGAGCTGCGCGACCTGAGCGTGAACCTCTTCCATGTCCAAGCCCTTGACAGCATCTAGAACCTGCTTCAGGGCGTGCCCAGGCAAGGCTCCGGCCTGATTGAAGACCAGCACACCCTCACGGAAGGCCATCAAGGTCGGAATGCCCTCGATGCCCAGCTGGCTGGTTAGCTCATAGTTCGCGTCGGTATCTAACTTGGCGAAGACGATCCCGTCGTACTCCTCGGAAGCCTTTTCATAGATAGGTCCGAATCGCTTACACGGTCCGCACCAGTCAGCCCAGAAGTCCACCAGCACAATGTCGTTGTCGGTGATGGTCTCCTCGAAGTCTTCGGCGGTGATGTTAATCGTTGCCATGCAGTGCTCCTCATTTGGGGGCCCGTGATTGGGGCATCGGCTGCTTATCGGGGGCTTCGCGGCAGCCACTGTCTCAACCGCACGCGACGTGCGCCTATTCCACACTCCATTACTTGATGGCCACCAGGCGCCGCATCGGAATGGCCACCTCGACCACCTCGCGTTTCTTGGCAGCATCCTCCAGATACTCGATCGCGCGTTCCACCCGAGACCAGCGGGTGTTGGGCAGATAGAGCGCCGACATCACCAGCTCGGCATCGGCTCGCGACCGAATACTGAAGCGATAACGCTCACGGGCGTCCTCAACTGCTCGCATACCATGCAGGTTTAGCGTCTTGGCAAACCCAGCCAGTTCGACCGGGCCCGGAAACTGCGGCTTGGTCCGCAACCGACCGTTGATCCGGCTCAGCACCCTCAGATCGCTCGGAGCGAGCGGGCGAATTCCAGGTGCAATGGCCGCGAGCACACCACCGGGGCGTAGGACCCGAGCGACTTCCTCGATCACCCTCGTTAACGGCTGCACGACCACCAGTCCCATGGAGCTGGTCACCACATCGATGCTGTCGTCTTTGAAGGGCAGCTGTAGCGCGTCAGCCCGGATCCAGGGCCCAGGTCCCCGTTCAGCAGCGAGCGCCAGCTCGTACTCAGACAAATCCAGACCGATGACCGTACGTCCGGGCTGAGCCAGCTCACGAGACATTGCACCCGATCCGCATGCGAGGTCTACTACGACGGTCGCTGTCGCGGACACCGCTCTGGCCAGCCACCGATATGGGGAATGGTCGCCGGCCAGCGTCCGGGACAGTACGGCCTCAGCGATTCCGGCTCGATCTCGGTGAAACTCGGCCAGATACTGCCGCCAATTCACGTCATCGTTGCCCACCGGGAAGCTCCTGGCGGCGCCGTCAGACGCGTGACACGAACAGGTGGGTGGATGCTTCGCGGTCTATCTCGCAGCTAGGCAAACCCTCAACGGTCAGCCTGACACCCAGTCCGCCAGCCTCCGCCTGGACTTTGGCACCGGGTTGAATGCCAGCTTGGCGCAGCGTGCCCATCATCTGGACATCCTTTTGGATTTCCTCGCTCATTCTTTCGATGACGACCGTAGCGGGGGATCCGGAACTACTGAGAACGTCCTGCAATTGCTCATTGCCGTCCCGGAACGGCTCGGTGGCTGCGGACACTCCGAGTTCGGAGAGTCCAGGAATCGGATTGCCGTATGGGGACATGGTCGGGGTGTTCAGTAGATCGACGAGCCGGCGTTCCACATCCTCGGATATCACGTGTTCCCATCGGCACGCCTCATCGTGAACCTTCTCCCAATCGAGCCCGATCACGTCGATGAGCAGCCGCTCAGCTAGTCGGTGCTTTCGCATCACGCGGGTCGCACGGGCGCGCCCCTCGTCAGTCAATTGAAGATGCCGGTCACCGAGCACATGCACGAGATTGTCCCGTTCCATGCGGGCCACAGTCTGCGACACAGTCGGTCCACTTTGATGTAGGCGCTCTGCGATCCGGGCTCGGAGAGGCACGATCCCTTCCTCCTCCAGCTCATAGATGGTGCGCAGGTACATCTCTGTTGTGTCGATCAGATCGGTCACGCAGACATTCTGCATCTTTTATCTTTTGACGCGTGAGAAAAGTTCTTGGGTGCTGACTTGTCGGAACGTAGTTGAGCTATCGGTCAAATGGGTTCTGACACGTCGGAGACACGCGCGAGTAAGCGCAGCAGCCGTTCCGCCTCAACGGCGACGGCGTCACGAGCTGGACCAAGATAGCGGCGACTGTCCACCATTCGTGGATCTGCAGCCAGCGTGGCGCGAATCGATTCGGTGAACACCTGATTGAGATGTGTCGCGATATTGATCTTGGTCATGCCGGCTTCGACTGCTCTGACCAGCTCCTCGTCGGGTACGCCGGAGGAGCCGTGCAAGACCAGTGGCACGGGCACTGCGGAGCGAAGCGCGCCGATCAGTTCAAGATCGAGTGCGACGCGACGCTCAGTCATTGCGTGAGAAGTGCCGACCGCGACTGCGAGGGCGTCTACGCCGGTCGCCGCGACAAATGCTCGTGCTTCGTCGGGCTTAGTTCGCGCACCGGCTGCATGGACACCGTCCTTGCCACCGATCTCGCCAAGCTCGGCCTCAACATCAAGGCCGCCATCGTGGCACTGGCGCACTACGCCGGCCGTGGCGGCGATGTTCTCCTCATACGCCATCCTGGACCCGTCGAACATCACAGAACCAAAGCCCAACGCGATTGCTTCGGCAACCAGGCCCGGTTCGGTGGCGTGATCAAGATGAACGACGACTGGAACGGCTGCCGTGCGAGCCAGAGTGAGGGTGGCTAGTCCAATCGGTGCAAGGCCTTTGTGGTACCGCACGGCATTCTGCGAGATCTGCAGTACGACCGGCGTCCCGGCTGCTTCGGCAGCAACGATGAACGCCTCGGCGTGCTCGATGCTGAAAACATTGAATGCACCTAGGCCTACAGCCGAAGCAGCTGCCGGAGCCAAGACATCGGTCAGCCGGGCTAAGGTCATCGATGCTTCATAGCACGAGCTGCGCCTAACTGGCGACCACTATCCGCAAACTCCGTTGACCCGATCCCAACACGCGCATACGTTGGTGGAACACGGGAAAGGAGGTGGTCCGAGGGATGAATGACTGTTGGACACGTGAGGTGACGGCTAGCTAGCCGCATCCCGACTGTGAAGAACTGGTCGTACGCGGCCGGCTAATCCACAGCCAACACCCGAACCCGCGAGCGCCGGAGTTGTCCGCCCGGCCAACGTGCTTTCTGCTTAGCTGAGGCCCCGCCTTGGGCCCGCTGCAGGTGCGCGTTGCCCAGCTCGCGGGTTTGTCCTTTGTAGATGTGCCCGGAGCGTGGTGTACATGTGCCCTGAGCCTGTCGAAGGGCACACTCACGCTTCGACGAGCTCAGCGCGCATCGCGAGCGTCCTCGATGATCGGGCTCAGCGCTTTCACCGTCTCGATCGTGTCCGCCTCCGCAGCCGACTTGTCCGGCCGATAACGCAGCACCCGGGCAAAGCGCAGTGCGACTCCTCCGGGATAGCGCGTCGACACTTGTAGTCCGTCGCAGGCGATCTCCACCACTGTCGACGGCTCGACGTAGACCGTGTGGGAGGTCTGACGTACCGCGAGCTCCAAGAAGCGTGCCGTCTGCCAGGTAAGCAGCTCGTCGGTGAGACCCTTGAACGTCTTGCCAAGCATGATCAACTCGCCAGAGGCGGGATCCCGCGCCGCCAGATGCAGGTTGGACAGCCAACCCTGGCGACGACCGTGTCCCCACTCGGCGGCAGTGACGATGAGGTCGAAAGTGTGTCGCGGCTTTACCTTCACCCATGCCGCGTCTCGGCGCCCGGCGGCGTACGGGGCACTCAGGTTCTTGATCACGACACCCTCGTAACCACGTTTCACCGCATTCGCGAAGGTCTCGGCAGCCTCGGAGGGAGTCGTGCAGAGTTGGCGCGGAACGGTCACCACTTCCGGCAGCAACTCGCGCATATGGTGGAGCCGGTCGGTCAGTGGCGCGTCCAGTAGATCCTGGCCATCAACATGCAGCAGGTCGAAGAAAAACACCTGAAGTGGTCCGGTTTGAGCCAACCCAGCGGCATCGGTACTGCTCATGGTCCTCGACGCCACGACCTGGAAGGCTTCCGGCCGGCCGTCGCTGCGCAATGAGAGCACCTCACCATCAAGCACTAGTTGATCATGAGGAAGTGACCGGGCAACCGCCACCACTTCGGGCAGGCGTGCGGTGATGTCATCCAGGCTGCGGGTGAATATCCGCACCTGCTCGCCCGCGCGGTGCACCTGCACGCGTACGCCATCGAGCTTGTAATCCACCACCGCCGGAAGGCCAGTCTTGTCGAGCGCGGCATCAGGACCCGGCGCGCTGGCGGCCAACATGGGCTGGATACCCACCCCAACCTGCAGGCCAACCGCCTCGAGGGCCTCAAGCCCACCACTCAACAGGACCGCGGCTGCAGCCGTCGTGGACGACATGAGCATGGCTGCCCGGCGTACGGCGGCAACCGGAACGTCGAAAGCAGCGGCGAGGCCCTCTTGGACCGCAGCTTCCATTGCGCCCTGCCGCAGTTCACCGAATACCAGACCGCGGAGGAAATCTTGCTCATCGGCAGTTGCCCGAGCCAGCAGCGCGTTGACCGCCTCGGCCCGAGCCAGGGTCGATCCCGGCCCGCTGAGACCGGCCACATGAGAAAAGACAGCATCGATTTCACCGACGGTCAATGACGGCTCTGCCGCAGGGGAAGGAATGGACTGCAACGACTTCCAGCCGACCCCGGTACGCCGCTGCCGAAGGCTGCCCGACAGATAAGAAACGACAATCTCAACATCGTCCCGAGAGGCCTCCCGCAGGACCTCGGCGATGAGGTCGCGCTTAGCGTTCCGCGAGCGAGTGCTGGCGAGCGCGATTCGTGTCTGCGCTAGTCGGCTCAACAGCATGCTCGCGATTCTCCCCCTCCTCGCAGACAAATTTCCGACCAATGCCGGCTTCTGGATTCGCTATGGCCATATGTTGACTCGGAAAGTTCGCATTCGTCGGAAATCTGATTTTCGAGCCAGCCCGGGCAGCGAGAGAGCACGAAGAACGGCGCCCCATTCGGAGCGCCGTTCTTCCAGCTTCTCGCTAGGCCTTTTCGTCGGCTTCGGTGGTTTCTTCTGGTTCACCAACGGTTTCAGCCTCTTCGGCGGACGAGTCGTCGCTCGGCTGCGCCTGCTGGGTGGTCGACTCCTCGAGCTCAGTCGTGTCCTCAACGAGCTGCTCGGCTGGAGCTGCCTCAGTGATCCCGGCTTCGGCGTCAGGCGCATCCGACGCAGCCGGAGCCGCCGGAGCCGACGAGGTCACCGCCGAAGTGCCAGGGGCCGACTTGGCGGTCTTCTTGGCCGGAGCCTTCTTCGCCGGAGCAACGCCCTTGGCGTTGGCTTTCCTGCTTTCCTCGACAGACTCCCGAACCAGCTCAATCAGCGCCATCGGAGCGTTGTCACCCTTACGTGCACCGACTTTGGTGATCCGTGTATAACCACCGTCACGGTCGGCCAAGCTAGGCGCGATCTCGGTGAACAGCGTATGCACCACACCTTTGTCCCGGACGGTCGTGAGCACCAAACGACGAGAGTGGATGTCCCCACGCTTTGCCTTGGTGATCAACTTCTCCGCCAGTGGACGTAGCCGCTTGGCCTTTGCCTCAGTCGTCACGATCCGCCCGTGCTCGAAGAGCTGACTGGCCAGATTGGCCAGGATCAGCCGCTGATGTGCAGGACTGCCGCCGAGGCGGGCGCCCTTCGTGGGTGCGGGCATGTCAGTTCTCCTTAGTACTGTTCGGTCTAGTACTGTTCGGTCTCGCTGAAGTCGACGTCCTCTTCGTCCAGGTCGTCATAACGGCTGATCGCGCTCAGCGGGTCGAAGCCAGGCGCGCTGTCCTTCAGCGAAAGCCCCATCTCATGCAGCTTCAACTTCACCTCATCGATCGACTTGGAGCCGAAGTTGCGGATATCGAGCAGGTCTTGCTCGCTGCGGGACACCAGCTCGGAGACGGTGTGGATACCTTCACGCTTGAGGCAGTTGTAGGACCGTACGGTCAGGTTCAGGTCCTCGACCGGCAACGCGAGGTCCGCCGCTAGCTGCTCATCGATCGGCGATGGACCGATTTCGATGCCTTCGGCCTCCACATTGAGCTCGCGGGCAAGGCCAAACAGCTCGACCAGCGTACGGCCTGCTGAAGCGACGGCATCGCGCGGACGAATGGCCGGCTTGGTCTCGACGTCCAAGATCAACTTGTCGAAGTCGGTGCGCTGCTCGACGCGGGTCGCCTCGACCTTGTAGGTGACCTTCAACACCGGCGAGTAGATGGAATCGACCGGAATACGGCCGATCTCAGCGTCGGCGGTCTTGTTCTGCACCGAGGAGACATAGCCGCGGCCACGCTCGACTACCAGCTCCATATCCAGCCTGCCGGAGTCATTGAGGGTGGCGATGTGCAGATCTGTGTTGTGCACCTCGACACCAGCAGGAGGTGCGATATCTGCTGCGGTTACCTCACCGCCGCCCGCTTTACGCAGATACATCGTGACAGGCTCGTCCTCTTCGGAGGACACAACCAGGCCCTTAAGATTCAAGATCACCTCGGTGATGTCCTCGACGACGCCCTCCAGAGTTGAGAACTCATGCAGGTTGCCGTCGATCTTGATGCTCGTCACGGCGGCGCCCGGAATGGATGACAGCAGCGTACGGCGCAGTGAGTTGCCGAGGGTGTAACCGAAGCCCGGCTCCAACGGCTCGATGGTGAACCGGGACCGATTGTCGGAGACGGTCTCTTCCGACAAGGTGGGGCGCTGTGCAATCAGCATTTCTTATCCTTCCCCGCACCACCCGCTATTTGACGGTGCGGAACCGCTGACGTATCCGACGCCGGCGGCTTACTGCTTATGTTCAGTTTTGGCCCTTCGACAAGCTCAGGGCACGATCTTGCTTACTTCGAATAGAGCTCAACGATCAATTGCTCGGAAACATCAACGACGATTTGCTCTCGCACCGGAAGCGAATGGATCAGGATCCGGCCACGCTCTGGAAACACCTGCATCCAGCCAGGCACGTCGCGCTCACCGTGTGTCTCGCGGTTGATGATGTGCGGGGTCTGATCCTTCACCTTGTCGGCAAGATCGATAACGTCGTGCGGCGTCACCCGATACGAGGGGATATCGACCTTTTGGCCGTTGACCAGGAAGTGGCCATGCACGACGAACTGTCGAGCCTGCCGCCGGGTACGAGCAAGTCCCGCGCGATAGACCACATTGTCCAGGCGAGACTCCAAGATCTGAAGCAGGTTGTCGCCGGTCTTACCTTGTAGCCGGTTCGCCTCTTCGTAGTAGCGGCGGAACTGCTTTTCCAATACGCCATAGGAGTAGCGAGCCTTCTGCTTCTCGCGCAGCTGCAAGGAGTACTCCGACTCCTTGGTGCGTCCCTTGCCGTGTACACCAGGCGGGTACGGGCGGCGCTCGAACGCCTTGTCTTCGCCGACAAGATCAACACCCAGCCGACGCGACTTCTTGGTCATAGGACCGGTATAGCGAGCCATGTTGTCGTTAAGTCCTTGTCTTCTGGGCGGGTCAGACGCGACGCCGCTTGGGCGGACGGCAGCCGTTGTGTGGAACAGGGGTGACATCGGAGATCGCGCCAACCTCCAGGCCGATCGCCCCGAGGGAACGGATGGCGGTCTCGCGACCGGAACCAGGTCCCTTCACGAACACATCCACCCGCTTCATACCGTGCTCCATCGCCCGGCGACCAGCGGCCTCAGCCGCCATCTGAGCGGCGTACGGCGTGGACTTGCGGGAGCCCTTGAATCCGACCGTGCCGGCCGAGGCCCAGGCGATGACGTTGCCCCCCGGATCAGTGATCGAAATGACGGTGTTGTTGAACGTGCTCTTGATGTGTGCGTGGCCAGCGACCACGTTCTTCTTCTCTTTGCGACGCACCTTCTTGGCAGCGCCGCCGCGACCTGCAGTAGCCATAAGTTCTCAGATTCTCCCTTACTTGGCCTTTTTCTTGCCGGCGACGGGTTTGCGCGCGCCCTTCCGGGAGCGGGCGTTGGTGCGCGTGCGCTGGCCGCGTACGGGCAAGCCACTGCGGTGACGACGTCCTTGATAGGAACCGATCTCGACCTTGCGCCTGATGTCCGAGGCGACCTCGCGACGAAGATCACCTTCAATCTGATAGTTCGCTTCGATCCAGTCACGAAGCGCGACCAGATGCTCGTCGGTCAGCTGGTGGACCCGAAGGTCGCCACTGATCTGGGTGGCATCGAGGGTCTGCAGAGCGCGAGTCTTGCCAATGCCATAGATGTAGGTGAGGGCCACCTCGAGGCGCTTGTCGCGCGGGAGGTCAACCCCGATAAGGCGTGCCATCAGGTGAGTACTACCTTTCGTCTGGTCGACGTCGGCCTGCTGGGGAGCGCCCCTCGACAAGCTCGAGGCGCATGACGTCGCGGAGGTGTCTGGCGTGATGCGTCCCTGGCTGCCTTTGATCAGGTACAGCGACCTGATCACCAGGGCCCCGGCCTCCGACCGGGGGTGCATCCGGCGGCAATCGTTCGCCGGATTTGCGATCACACTTTTTGAATTTGCCAAGCTGCTCGCGCAATACCGACACTCGCCGCTTGATGGTCGTGCTGAGTTTCCGTGGCCTAGCCTTGCCGCTGCTTGTGCCGCGGATTCTCGCAAATCACCATCACGCGACCGTGCCGGCGAATCACCTTGCACTTGTCGCAGATCTTCTTGACACTCGGCTGGACTTTCATCAGCTTCTTTCTGCCGAAGATGTGGATGGTTTGCGAGTGGTCACTTGTGCCGATAGACGATGCGTCCGCGGGTCAAGTCATACGGAGAGAGTTCGACGACTACTCGGTCGGCCGGAAGGATGCGGATGTAGTGCTGTCGCATCTTGCCACTGATCGTGGCGAGCACCTTATGACCATTCGCCAGCTCAACGCGAAACATCGCATTGGGCAAAGCCTCGACCACGGTACCCTCGAGCTCGAGTGCGCCCTCTTTCTTCGCCATAAACCTCTAACTTGATTCTGCGTACGATTCACCGATCGGCCAAAGATAGCCAGCCGATGAGTTTACGCCAGGACTCGGCTGTACCCAAATTTCTGAACTTGCACAGAGTTTCCGGCCTCGGAAGGGGGGCCGGGCTCTGCACAGGTTACTGACGGTCTATACACGTTGCGAACCGTGCGGACCGGAAGAAGGCTACGTACACGTAGGTTTCGGCAGTCGGGTCAGGCGAATTTGACGCCGCGCTGGAGACGCTCGCGGTAGAGGTCGACGCTCTCCTTGAGTGCCTTGAGGATGTACGGCGGAAAGTCCATACCTTATGCGCCCAGAGCAGCCGGTTCTCGACCCGCCCGACCTCGCGCGCGTAGCCCTCAAGATTGTCCTGCAGCCCGAGATCGGTCATCACTTCACCCAGGTCGGCCTGGTATCGCTTCATCCGGTTGGTGCCGACCAGGTGGTATGACCTCTCTCGCATCACCCGGGTCAGGAACAGCTGCCAGGGCTTGAGCACCTTGTCTTGGATCATCGCAGCCGCTGACATGTGGTAGAACGCGAAGTGTCCCGGCTCCTGCTGCTTGATCGGTGTAATGATCGTCTTTGAGATGGCGGTCTCACCAAGTTCTTGCATGCCTTGGTTGATCTTGTTGTAGGCCAGCACCGCTTGCCGTTCGGTGCTGGCACCGGTAAGGAAGTACATCAGCTTCGCGATGTCTTGAATGGGCTTCAGGTGAGCCAGCGCCCCCAAGATCTTGATCCCGAACGACAGCTCCAGCTGTGGCTCCGCGGGAGCCCTGCCAAGATCTTGTTGCATTTCCTGCGGCTGCCAGACATCGGCGTAGAAGGTCTTGTTGGTCTCATCAGCCTCAGGTAGCAGGACGAGCAGCTCCAGCACATTACGATCAACCTCCAGCTCTACTCCGGCGAGATAGTCGATCACACGCCCAAATCTCTTGGCTACCAGCAACGGCTGTTTGATCGTCCGATCAACCGAATCCAACCGAATCGGTGGATAGAGCTCGCCCAGGCGCTGTACGTGCCCAGCGATCTTCTGCTGAGTGATGTGTTGCCGGGGCACATTAGCCATTTTAAATATCCATCGTCAGGTCAGCTTCGAAACGTATTCGGAGCGACCCGGCCGACCGGATGTGTGGCGCTTTTAGAGCATGCCGTTTGGAACGAGTGCAGGCTGCAGCACTAGATCAACAGCACGAGCAAGATTGCGATGAGCAGAAGTGCGGCGGCCACGCCTCCGACGACGACGGCGGTCAATCGTCCCGGCGGTCGGGACTCTGACAACTCCCCCGGCTGTCCGTCTGAATCTGCGACGATCGCTGGGCTGGAATGAGTTGACAGCGGCGGTAGTCCCTCGACGACCGGCACCAGTTCGCCGAGCCGCTGCGCCGCAAACAACAGATCCAGGCGGGCCTGATAATCCTCCTGCTGAAGCGCGCCTGCGGTGTAGGCAGCATTCAGTCTGGCGTTCAGCCGATCACGTTCGGTGTCGGTGACGGGAGCGTCCGGCTTGCTCCGGTAGGGCGACGAAATCGGCAGATTACTGCTCACTCATCCAGGCTACTCGGCAACGTGCTGACGTTCGGCAGCCAAAGCGGCGAGACTGTCGGCCATAGCGACGGCGCCCAACGTGACTGCGCAGCGAATTATTGACGTCTCCAGTAGTTCTTACCTGACCACAACCTCTGGCAGCCCGAACTTCTCAAACAGTGTGGTGTCGAAGAAGCAGCCAACGTGCGACACGCCCTTCTCGGTCAAAGTCAGCACTTGCAGCTGGAAGGCGCCATAAGTTCCATCCGGCCGTTTCATGTACAAGGCAAGCGCCGGCTGCCCATTCGCGGAGGTTGGCACCATGACCTGGTCACCAGGCGCTTCCGCCGGACAATGCCTCTCGATCAAGTGCCCAATCGCTTCTGCCCCGTGGTACCAGCCGACGAACGGCGGCATCTCCCAGACGGCATCTTCGGTGAGCAGCTCAACGATCCGCTTGACGTCGTAGTTCTCAAAGGCGGCGACATAGTCAGCGAGCAGTCTCTTCGCATGCTCGTCGTCAAGCGCCTG
>JBKPEY010000384.1:0-11012 GCA_046744405.1 Actinomycetota bacterium | reverse complement strand
GCTACACCAGCGATATCAAGCGAGTGGCCAACCGCTGACAGTAATGAGCTGCGACAATCTCGTCGCCAATGGAGCTTTGCTCCAGTCATTGGTGGAGCAATTCCTGGAAAGAATCCTGCCCGAGGCTGAGCAAGCCGAGCTGCTCGACTGGTGCCGCAGCCAAGTGGCTTTTCCAGGATCAATGGTCGACCGAATCGTGCCGCGGACCTCAGATCGGGATCGGAAACTGGTCCAGGCACAGTCCGGCCTGATCGATGCCTGCCCAGTGCCCGCCGAGCCTTTCTCCATGTGGGTGATGGAAGATCACTTCGCCACGGCCCATCCATGCTGGGACCGAGTTGGTCCCATCGTGAGCGACAACGTACACGGGTTTGAAATCTTGAAAATCCGGTTGCTGAACGGCACTCATTCCTTGATCGCCTATCTCGGCATGTTGATCGGCGCGCGGACCATCGACGAAGCCATCGCCGATTCAGACGTCCGTGGCGCCGTCGAGGCGTTTCTGGATGAGATGGCCGAAACCCTGCAGACGCCGGCGGGCATCTCGCTCGAGGACTACCGGGCCTCGCTGCTGCGGCGCTTCGGCAATTCCGCGACCGGTCATCGGACCAGTCAGGTCGGTACCGACGGCTCATTGAAGGTGCCGGCGCGCATTCCTGATCCGGTTGCCATCCGAGCCGCCGCAGGTCGCCCCTCACCGATGTGTGCGCTACTGGCTGCCACCTTCGTACGCGTGCTCACCGATCCGTCCGCCACTGAGCCGCAGGTCCGTGAGGGCTTGCGTGACCCGGACCTGGAAACCTTGACCAAGATCGGGTCCAGCCATCCGCAGGAGGCCGATCGAGTGCGCTCCGTGCTCCTGGACTCAGGAATCTTCCCCGCCCAGCTAGCCGAGCAGCAGCCGTTTATCACCGACTGCGCCGAGCTGGCGGAGACCTTACGGCGCGGCGGCGTACGGCCCGCCATCCGAGCAGCTCTAGAACAAGTGGATTCTTTCCGCTCGACGAAGCCGTCGATGCGATCGACAGCTTGCGCCGCGGCGAAGAAATGAAGGTGTTGATCGAGCCGAACCCGGCACCAGTAACGTGATCATAGTGGAAGCCGCTGAGCCAGGCCGGGTGATCACCGCAGGCGAGACGATGGCGCTAGTGGTGCCGCCCAGCCCTGGTCGCCTTCGCCATGCCACTAGCCTTTCGCTGTCCATCGGAGGTGCCGAGAGCAATGTGGCGATCGGGCTGGCGCGTCTCGGAGTTCCGGCCAGCTGGATCAGCGTGCTCGGAGACGACGAGCTTGGCGAGCTGGTGTTGCACCGGCTTCGGGCCGAAGGCGTCGACACCAGCGCCGTAAAGCGAATCTCTGACCGACCAACCGGGCTCTACCTCCGCGAAGAGGTGGCTGGGCGCTTGCGGGTGTACTACTACCGGAGCGGATCAGCTGCCGCAACGCTGTCGCCCCACGCATTCGAGGAGAGCATCTTGCGCGGAGCGGCATTCCTTCATCTCACCGGGATTACCGGAGCGCTATCGCCGCAGTGTGCCGACTTCCTGCAGTGGGCGGCGTCGTCCGCTCGCGACGCCGGCGTCCGAGTGAGCTTTGACGTGAACTACCGCAGCCGGCTGTGGGAACCATCGGCAGCCCAAGCCGCCACCGAAGCGCTGCTACCGCTGGTCGATCTGCTATTCGTCGGCGATGAGGAGCTCAGTGCCCTTTGGGGCTGGGAGACCGAGGTTGCCCTGGAGCGCCTATCCCAGGCCGGACCAGACGAGGTCATAGTCAAAATGGGCGCGCGAGGCTGTACCGCACTGATCAACGATGAGCTGCTGACCTCTGCTGGTTTCCCGGCCCGACAACTCGACCCGATTGGGGCGGGCGATGCCTTCGCCGCCGGCTACCTGGCTGCCTCCTTATGGGGCTGGGCACCTGAGAAGCGGCTGCGTACTGCCAATGCCATGGGTGCCTTCTGCGTACAGAATCTTGGCGATTACGAGGGGTTGCCCAGCCGCCGTGAGCTTGATGCCTTTCTCGAACAGATTCCAGATCTTGGGAGATGATCATGACTTCCGAAAAGCCAGATGTCGTTATTGAGGGCGTTTATGTCGCCAATGTCACTCCATTCCTCGACGATGATCGCTATTCAATTGATCATGGTGCCTACGGTGCGCATGTCCGGTGGCTAGCTGATCATGGTGTTACGGGCATCGTCCCGTTCGGCACCAACGGCGAGGGCCCCTCGATCGCAGCGCGTGAGAAACGACCGCTTTTGGAGGCACTGGTAGAGGCAGCTGCCGATCTGCAGATCATCGCCACGGTCGCGGAGGGGAACATGCCGGACACCCTTGATCAGCTCACCTTCCTCGACGATCTGCCGGTGCAGGCGGTGATGGTAATGCCGCCGTACTACTTCAAGCCTGTGGAAACCGAGGGCTTGAAGATCTTTTACGAGGCAGTGCTCGCGGGTACCCGTCACCCGGTAGTGCTCTATCACATTCCCAAGTACGCGATTCCGATCCCCACCGAGCTCGTTATCTCCCTTCCGGTATGGGGTGTCAAGGACTCCGGCGGCGAAGCCGGCTATGCCGACACGCTCCACGCGGCGGGCAAGGGAGTGCTCGTTGGCACCGAGGATGATCTACCCGGCCGGCTGCCGACCGCGAACGGCTCCATCTCGGCCTTGGCCAACATCGTTCCTGAACAGGTCGTGGCGCTCTACTCGCACATACGGGCCGGACGCACCGAAGAAGCCGCGAAGCTTTCCGATCACCTGCTGCGAGTCCGCGAAATGACTAAGGAGTACGCCTCGCCTGGGATCTTGAAACGTGTGGCCGAGGAGCGGCACGGACACCCGATGGGCAACGTACGGCCCCCGCTGGTGCCGATCTCGCCATCATTTGACGTCGTGGCCGCTACCGCACTCGCGCTCTCCGGGCCGGAGAGCTAGGCGCAGAGGATAGGTGAACCCCATGAGAGTGCTTGTCACCGACGCGGAGTATTCATCGCTCGACCTCGAGGCTGGTGTTCTTGCCGCCGGAGGCCATGAGCTGCAGGTGGCCTCCTGCAAGACGGCAGAAGATGTCATAGAAGCCGGCTCCGGGATCGACGCGATGTTGGTGCAGTACGCACCGATCACAGCAGCCGTCTTCGAGGCGCTGCCGCAGTTGCGTGTGATTAGCCGATACGGCGTCGGAGTTGACAGCGTGGACACCGAGGCCGCGCAACAGCACAGCGTATGGGTCTGCAATGTGCCGGACTACGGCACGACGGAGGTGTCGCTGCATGCAGTAGCCATGCTGCTAGCGCTGCTACGAAACCTTGCCGGACATGACCGCGAGGTGCGCGCCGGGCACTGGGACTACCACCTCGGCGGTGACCTGCGCCGGCCGAGCTCTTTGACCCTTGGTGTCGTGGGGCTGGGCCGGATTGGACGGACGACAGCGGAGCGGGCGGCACCATGGTTCGGCGGGGTTGTTGGTTACGACCCGTACGTGCCGGATTCGGCATGGCCGGAGGGGTTCGAGCGCGTCGACTTAACCGAAGTGTTCGCGCGCAGTTCGGCGGTAACACTGCACCTGCCATTGACTGATGCGACGCGTGAACTCGTAAGCGCCGATCTTCTTGGGCGCATGCCAACCGGTTCCTATCTGGTGAATACCTCCCGCGGCGGCCTAGTCAATCTTGATGCACTACTGCAGGCGCTCGAAAGCGGTCAGCTTGCCGGCGTTGCCCTCGACGTACTGCCCCAGGAACCACCGCCGATGGATCATCCGCTGCTCAGGCACCCGCGGGCGCTGATCACTCCGCACGTGGCCTGGTACTCCGAGGAGGCCGAGGAGGAGCTCCGGCGCAAGGCCGCTCAAAACATTGTTGACTGGGCACGTACCGGACGGCCCACGTACGCGGTGGTGGAGGGCCGTTAGGGGCGCAGATGAAGATCACCCAGTTGACGACGTACCCAGTTCCACCTCGTTGGCTGTTCCTCAAGATCGAAACCGACGAAGGAATTGCCGGCTGGGGTGAGCCTGTTGTCGAAGGCAGGGCAGCCACCGTTGCGACGTGTGTCGCGGAACTGTCGGACTATCTGATCGGGTGTGATCCCCGCAAGATCGAGGATCTCTGGCAGGTGATGTACCGCGGTGGCTTCTATCGCGGCGGACCAATTCTGATGAGCGCTATTGCCGGTATCGATCAAGCGCTGTGGGACATCAAGGGCAAGGCGAGCGGGATGTCGGTGGCCGAGCTGCTGGGCGGTCTGGTACGCGATCGAATTCAGGTGTACTCCTGGATCGCCGGTGATCGACCCGCTGACACCGCAGTGGCCGCTCAAGCCGCTGCTGACCGCGGATTCACCGCGATCAAAATGAATGCGACGGAAGAACTGCAGATCATCGACACCTGGGATCGGGTGCAGGCAGCGCTTGATCGGGTGGCAGCTGTGCGCGATGCGGTGCCAGGCCTAGGTATCGCCGTTGACTTCCACGGCCGAGTTCACAAGCCGATGGCCAAGGTGTTGCTGAAAGAGCTCGAACCGTACCGGCTGATGTTCATCGAAGAGCCGGTGCTGTCCGAAAACGCCGACTCCTTCCTGGGCCCGATGATCAACACCTCGACACCCATCGCGCTCGGCGAACGGCTCTACTCGCGATGGGATTTCAAGTCGATCTTGGCCAGCGGTGCAGTCGACATCATTCAGCCCGACCCCTCACACTCCGGGGGGATCACCGAGACGCGCAAGATCGCCACGATGGCGGAGGCATACGACGTTGCCGTAGCGCTGCACTGTCCGCTCGGCCCTCTTGCCCTCGCCACCTGCCTGCAGATCGATGGCTGTACCTACAACGCCTTTATTCAGGAACAAAGCCTCGGTATTCACTACAACATTGGCAATGACCTGCTGGACTACCTGACCGATCGGTCGGTATTCGACTACGCGGAAGGCTTCGTTCGCATCCCCACCGGGCCTGGCTTGGGCGTCGAGATCAACCAGGATTACGTCGTTGAACGGGCCCAGCAGGGCCACCGGTGGCGCAACGCTGTATGGCGGCACCCGGATGGATCCATCGCTGAATGGTGAATGTCATCGCTGAATGGTGACTGTCAGTCCACTGCCCTACGTTGAGGTCGATGGAGGGAGTCGCGAATGAGTACGCCAAGAACCTATCCCGAGGGCGTGAGCTGCTGGGTGGACGTCGAGGAAGCCGATGTCGAGGAGGCAGCCAGGTTTTACGGCGCTCTGTTCGGTTGGAGGTTCATCGAGGCTACCTCGAAGCCCCGCTACCTCATTGCGCAACGCGACGGCCAGGATGCCGCTGGCATAGGCCAACGATCGGCTGAGGATCCGGTAGCGCGTCCCGCCGCATGGAACACCTACATCTCGGTCCGGGATGTCAGTCGGGCAGTTGCGGGAGTCGCCGCCGGCGGTGGTCGCATCACAGAGCCCCCGATAAATCTCGTCGGAGCCGCCCTCACTGCGTCCTGTGTCGATCCGCAGGGAATCCCATTCCGCTTGTGGCAGTCCCTCACGCGCCACGGCGCCCAAGTAGCTAACGCTCCTGGTGCCTGGAATTTCAGCGACCTGCACACAGCTGAGCCGTCAGCCTCGATCACCTTCTATTCCGGGATGTTCAGCTGGGTCTTTGATGATCTTGGTTTTGCGACCATGATCCGCCAACCGGGATATGGCGACCATCTGGCTGCGACCTCAGACCCGGGGATCCACGAGAGGCAGTCTGGGGACCAGGTGCCGCCCGGTTTCGCCGATGCCTTCGGGTGGCTGGTTTCTGCCCGGGATGAGCAACCACACTGGCATGTGACCTTCACTGTCGCCGATCGCGACGAGGCGGC
Source organism: Actinomycetota bacterium (assembly GCA_046744405.1). Taxonomy (GTDB): domain Bacteria; phylum Actinomycetota; class Actinomycetes; order Propionibacteriales; family Propionibacteriaceae; genus Microlunatus. The sequence goes on along the minus strand of JBKPEY010000384.1, from coordinate 5,174 downwards.
AGCGGCTGCGGAGCAACTCGGCGCGATCGCGGTTGCCTCAGCCGATACCGACTGGACACGTGATGCGCAGATTCGCGACCCGCAGGGCGCCGACTTCACGGTGAGCCAGTACACACCACCGAGTTAGGCACTAAAATGCTCAATTAAGCAGTATCGTGCTCATAAGTGGAAGGTGTTCTGGAAGAGCCCAATGGATCTAGCCAACCCGATGCAGTCAGTAATTCCGAGCGCTCATGGTGCCGTCCTCAGTGCCCTAGTGCGCACGGATCTTCCACTTAGCGCACGCCGGATCGCAGAACTCACCAGGCCAAGATTCAGCCAGAGAAGGGTCAACGACGTCCTCAGGCACCTGGCTGAAGCAGGCATTGTGATGCGCGAGAGTCGGCCTCCCGCAAACATCTACCGGCTCAATCGTGAACATGTTGCCGCCGACGGTATTTTGGCGCTTGCCCAGATGTGGAGTGCACTCGTGGGGCGCATTCGAGCCGACCTTGGCACCTGGGCCGTGGCACCTGAGGCAGCTTGGCTCTTCGGCTCGGCTGCGCGTGGGGACGGGACCGAGCGCAGTGATCTCGATGTCTTTTTGGTTCGTCCCGCCAGCGGGCTGGCAAGCGAAATCAGTGAGGCTTGGGAGCATCAGACTGAGGCCCTCGTAGACAAGATCAAGACTTGGTCAGGCAATCGATGCGAGGTAATTGAAATGGAAGCTGCTGAACTCAGTGCAGCTGTCGACCGTGACGATCGACTCATTCGCGATCTCCGCGAGCAAGCAGTGGTGCTGGCTGGCACTGATGCTGGGGGCTTGCTGAGCAAGCGGCGGTTGCGATGACCGCCTGGCAGGAGGCTCAACGGCAGATAAGGTGAGCAACCAATCGCAGCCTAGAGTCGCCGTTATCGGCGGGGGCGTCATTGGCGTCTCGAGTGCCTATCATCTCGCTCGCAGTGGCGCGAAGGTCTGGCTAGTGACAGAGGGAGCCCTTGGCAGCGGCGCTTCTGGCCGGTCCTTATCGTGGATCAACTCCGCCAGTGGCTGGTCGGAGCACTATCACCAGTTCCGCATGATCGGTATCGACCGCTACCGAACCCTTTTCGCCGGCCAGCCAGGTCTTGACTGGCTGCGATTCGATGGTGGGCTGATGTGGCAGCCAACTGAGCAGGTCCAGACTCTCCACGAGCTGCATGCCCACGCAGTGGCGCACGGCTACGACAGTCAGCTACTGACTCCCAACCAGGTCGCGGCACGCATACCTGGGGTCAATCCGGCAGCTATCCCGACGTCCGGCGCAATCTGGAATCCCGGTGAAGGCTGGGTCGATCTACCGTCCTTGATCAACTATCTCGTCGCTCAGCTGGTCGAGCTGGGCGGGGAGTTGATCACGAACGCCGGCAAAGCCTCGGTGAACCCCAGCGCGGGCCGGGTGAGGACGATCAGCACTGAGAGCTACGGCGCCATCACAGTGGACGCCACATTGCTAGCGACCGGCTCCCAGCTACCGCAGATGGTTGCAGAGTTCGGTGTTCGCATTCCCGATGCCACGAACACGGCACTGTTGATCAAGACCAACCCCGTGGAGACCCAATTGCGAGCTGTGCTGAACACTCCGCGGGTATCACTCCGCCCCTCTCCGAACGGCGGCCTAGCTGTTGACGCGAGCTGGACCGAGTCCCAGATCGAGGTACTGGCTGACGGCACGTACCGAGTTCCAACCGAGACGATCAACGAACTGCTCGCCGAGGCGTCACACGTGCTGTTTGGCACCCCGCCGCTCAGCGCTGGCAGCAATGGCATCGGGCCGAAGCCGATACCAGGTGATGGAGAGCCCGTGCTCGGCCAGCTCGGCGATATTGAGGGCCTTTATGTGGCGTTCACCCACAGCGGCGCTACTCTCGCGCTGATCGCCGGTGAGCTGCTCGCGTACGAGATGATCAGTGGCCACCGGCATCCGTTGCTCGCACCATTCACAGTTGATCGATTTCAATAGATCATCATCCGCGGTCATGCCACCGGCTTCGGCCGGCGCGTGAACCAGACCGCGATCAACAGGTTCGGCACCCAGGAGAGCCAGGCAATCCAGGTGTACGCCGTTTCGAAGGAGAACGAGACCAGGCCGACGCCGCTGAGTACCGCATAGATAGGGCTCAGAACTCGCAGCATCACGCCCGCGAAGGCCAACGAGAAGCTGCGAATCATCCAGCGACGATGATCACCGATGCGGCGAGCGAGCACCATGCGTAGTGCTGTCCAGGTCGTAAACAACATGCTCAGGCCTAGCAGCCCGAACGCCAGCGATGTTGTCCAGCCGGCGTAGGACGTGGTCGCGAGCACCAGACCCGACAGTCCCAATCCGGTGCAGCTTGCGATGTAGACAACGCCCAGCGAGCGGTGCAGGAGCAGGAACCGGCGCCGGATCTTGCGAACAAATTGGAGTGGGCCAGTCGCCAGGGCAAGGATGCCGGAGAGCACATGAACGCCAAGCACGAACTCGCGCCGTAGGTACACCTCTCGTTGTTCGGGAAAGTAGCTCTCCGGGTTGAACGCGAGATAGCGCGCCACAAATGCAATAGTCACCAGTGAAAGGAGGGTCATGATCACCCAGCCAGGTCCGGCCAGCATGCGGCTCAGGTTGCGACGGGCACGGGGATGAACGGGAGTCGGGCGAATGATGGTGTGATCAACAGCAGTCATTTCAATGCCTCCAAGTGCTGGGGACTATGACGCTAGCCTTTGCACAACCCGGACACATCGGCCTCAAAGGGCATCTGATGTACGCCTTGTGGAGTAGGCCAGTCGATCAGGAGGTAGTGCAGATGGCGCCCGTGAATTTCTCCCTTGCCGGCGAAGTAGCCCTGGTCACCGGAGCCGCGAGCGGCATCGGAAAAGCCATCGCGGAGGCGATAGCTGCCGGTGGCGCGTCCGTCGGGCTGGTCGACCGGACTGAACAGGCCAACGTCGACACCGTTGAGATCATTTCGAAAGCGAGTGGTCACTGTCTCTCCATCGCCGCCGATGTCACTCAGCTGGATCAGCTGCGTACCGCCGTAGAACGGACGGAGGCGGCCTTCGGACCACTCAGCCTTGCGGTGAACTCAGCGGGAATCGCCAACGCCGCCCCTGCGGAGACCATGTCAGTTGATCAGTGGCAGCGGGTCTACGACGTCGACGTCAGTGGCGTGTTCCTCAGCTGCCAAGCAGAAGCCGAAGCAATGCTGCGCCATGGCCGTGGCTCGATTGTCAACATCAGCTCCATGTCAGGAACCATCGTCAATCGAGGCCTCCAGCAGGTGCACTACAACAGCGCCAAGGCGGCGGTCAGCCATCTGACGCGTTCGCTGGCTGTGGAATGGATCGATCGCGGCGTGCGGGTGAACGCTGTGAGCCCGGGTTACACCGCAACACCTATGAACACACGGCCTGAAATGGTCGACCTGGTCGAGAAGTTCTCCAAAGAGATTCCGATGGGTCGGTACGCCGAGCCTGAGGAGATCGCCGGCCCGGTGGTGTTTCTGCTCTCTCCCGCGGCGAGCTATTGCACAGGCGTCGATCTCTTAGTTGACGGCGGCTTTTGCTGTTGGTAAGTCAAACTACGCAATCCTGCGGATGACGTCGCCCGTGCGTACGGTCCCGGACTTAAGAACGCGAACGTGCATGCCGCGACGGCGCTCACGCCGGCCGACTGGGCCGTTTGCCCAGGCCAACGCCTCCGCCCCGAAACGTCCCGCGAACTTTGAGCACCCGGTGTGCGGCGGCTCAGTCACCTCAGCCACCGCCTCGCCAATCTGCAGTCGTGTGCCTACAGCGAGGCTGTCGATCGCAAGGTTGAAATCGACAATGAGCTGATCACCGGCAAGCTGCCATCGATCACGATGACCCGCGACCGATGCCAGTACTCGACTGTTCATCACAGTGATCTGCCGGAGCGGATCGGCGGTGCCGGCCGGAGTGCCGACTCCTCTACTCTCCCAACTATCTCCCCGAAGCCCATGCGTCGCGTCGATCACGCCTTCCTGCAGAACCCTTCGCTCATTGACGGCCGGACGGCAGACGATCATCTCAACGATGCCGGCATCGCTTGGCGAGCTGCCCATGCCGGCCGCGGTTTCCTCGATTTCGGCGAGCGGGCGATGGTATGCAATATGCTCGGCGAACTTCTCAGCCACGCTCGGTTTGAGTGTGCTCACGACCCGCCTCCCGATGTCGATCTCGTCTGAGGATTGCTCCATTGACCGACCATGGCAAGTGGTTATCGGCGCTGCGCACTGCTGGAATACCCAGCCAGAACGCACCAATCGCCCAGGAAATCGCAAGCCTGTGGGAGCTTCCTGCGCAATGATCATGGAATGCGATCTGGGGACCTGCGTATCCGCTTGCGTGAGCAACTCCGCGCCGCGGTGCGGGAACGTGACCGCATCGCGGTAGCTGCGCTCCGAGATGCGATCGCGGCGCTGGACAATGCCGAGGCGGTCGAACCCGGCGAGGTCCAGTCGGCTGCGTCGAGTGAGTATGTGGCCGGCGGAGTGGTTGGCCTTGGGGCCGCAGAGGCCGCGCGTCGAGCGCTCGATCCTGAAGCGCAGCGGGCGATCGTTCATGCGGAGATCGAGGGCAGACTTGCAGCCGCGACCACGTACGAGCAGCACGGACACAGCAGCCGGGCCACCGATCTCCGAGTGAGTGCCGAGGTACTGCTAGCAGTCCTAGATGCACCTAACGCACCCGACTGAGGACTGCCGTGATGTCCGATGTCGGACATTGAGATGAATTGACACTAATTTTCCTGCGTCGCAACCGATTGCGTTCACCATCAGGTCTAAAAGGGCCTTGAAGCGGCTGGGCGCACTGCCGGAGACTGGTGCGCCATGAGTGGAACAACGGCGTCGGACACGTTTCTCCACGGCGCGGACGTGTACGACCGACATATCGGCAGGTACGGCCGCCAACTTGCCCTTGAATTGACGAAGTTTGCAGATGTGCGCTCCGGCCAACGAGTACTCGATGTGGGCTGTGGGCCAGGCGCGCTGACCCGTCAGCTGGTCGCGATGGTCGGCGTTGAGCAGGTCGATGCAATCGATCCCTCTGCCTCTTTTGTGGAGGCTTGCCAGGATCGACTGCCCGGCGTACGGGCGCAGGTAGCCGCCGCTGAGGCGCTGCCGTTCGCCGATAAAGTCTTCGACCGGAC
>JBKPEY010000656.1:0-2796 GCA_046744405.1 Actinomycetota bacterium | reverse complement strand
GACGAGCTCGCCCTGGACGGCGAAGGCCTCCTGCCAGGTCTCGTCATGGGTGAAGGTCAGGTTGGCCTGGTCGTACAGGACGCGGACGGAGGGGGAGCCGACCTCGCTGACGAGACGGGCGGTATCGGCTGCGGTTTGCGTCATGGTGCCGAAGTGGTTCTCGACGCAGAGCACGACGCCCGCGTCCGCGGCCTCGGGCGCGAGGACGGCCAACGCGCTCCGCAGCCGCTCCCAGTGCCGGGCGTAATCAGTGTCCCCCGGGTGCCAGGAGCCGGCGTACACCCGGACGCGGGTCGCACCAACGGTGTGTGCGGCCGCCAGGCATGCGCGGAACTCGTCGATCCCCTGCTGCCAGCTCGCCGCGTCGACGCTGTTGATGGAGGTCGTGTACGGGGTGAGCGCGACGATCGGGACACCTTCGGCGTCGGCGAACATGGCTGCCTGCTGTGCGGATTTCTTATCCGACGGTCTGATGGCGGCGGGATAGTCGTCCTGGTAGATGACTTCGGCGGCGTCGAGACCTGCCGTGCCGAAGAGGCGTAGCGCTTCTGCAAGGTCACGGTCGGGGGTTCCTAGCGTAGATCCGGCGATGATCATGAAAGGGCGGCACTCCTTCTTGCTGGGCGGTTCCATTCCGCCGGTCCAACCAGGTTCGGCGGATTCTTGACTCGGGAACGGTCCACGAGTTCCATCAGTAAGCCCCATGGCGTCAGGAAGTATGTCCAGCGGTTGCCGGCGACCGAGGGGCTGTCGGAACCCACCTCTTTTCGGCCACCCAGAACTCGGACGCGCGGGATCGTGTCCAGGTGAGCGATTGCTTGGTCGACGTCGTCGACTACGAAGCACAGGTGATGTCCGCCGCGATCGCTGTGTCGGGGGTGCTCGGTTCTCTGGTCTGTGGTTCGCCACTGAAACAGCTCGATGTTCAGGTTTGGTGGCATCCGCAGCATCGACAGCTCCAGGGCGGCGTCCGACGGCACCTCGAAGTGGACTGGCATGAACGACGCATCGGGGCCGCGATGAGAGCGGTAGAGTTCCTCCGCTCCGAGGACCTCGACAAAGAAGCTCACTGCTTCGTCCAGATCTGGAACTGTGAAAGCAGCATGATCTACGTGCCGAAGCCCAGGCAGCCGTCGTGTCGTCACCGGGCCGGTCCCGTTGACGAGCGAACGAGAAGTCGCGGCTGGAGTACTACGTCCTCGACATGGCCGTTCTGTGCTGCGCGTTCAGCGAGGCTGATTGCGATGCGGCCCATTTCGGCGATGGGTTGCTGTACCGAGGTCAACGGCGGGTTGCTGCGAGCACCGAGCACCAGGCCGTCGAAGCCCACCACAGAGACATCATTCGGAACAGATAGTCCCCGCGAACCGAGCGAGCTGATGAGCCCGAAGGCCACCATGTCGTTCGCCGCGATCACTGCGGAAGGTCGCTGGAGCATGCTGACGAGTTCTTCTGCGGCACGTTCGCCGGCCTCCACCCCAATGCCGGCGTTGAGCTCGATTGGAGCCATTCGGTGCAGTCCAGCCAGCTCCCGGTAGGCCTCTCGCCGATCCCCGGCGGTATGTGTTCCCACGATGCCGGAGACGTAGGCGATCGACGTGTGCCCAAGTTCGAGGAGGTGGTCAAACGCCAACTGGATGCCCTTCGCGCTGTCGACGGTCACCGTGGGCACTTGATGGTTGGACTCGACCCGGTCGATGACTACCAGACGCCTTCCGAATCCGAAGGATTCAAACTCGTCAGGATCCACGCTCGCAAAGGGCGCAAGCACCGCGAACGGGGCATACATCGACTGCATGGCGCGGAGATATCCGGCCGTTGCCCCAGCGTCATTCTCCGTGACGCACAACACCAGCTGGTACCCGCGCTCCCGCGCTGCGGCGGTCATGGCCTTCGCGAGCTCCGCGAAGAACGGGTTGATGATGTCGGGGACGATGAGAGGCACCAGAGTGCTGGTCTTGGTCCGGAGGGCTTGAGCAAGCGGACTCATCGTGTAGCCCATCGACGCCGCCACCTGGAGGACATGGTCCCTGGTTTCCTGCTTCACCGCCTCGGGGCGCGAGAACGCTCTCGATACGGTCGACCTGTGAACACCGGCCGCTGCCGCTACTTCATCGATGCTGGGTGTGGACACAGGTCTCCCTTGTCGTCCATTGGCGTACGCGTCCCAAATGACGATCATCGTCGCTTCCAGATCTCGAATCCCCGGGAGATCTGCGAACCCATCCTCCAACTGCTCGGCCACCTTGTCGACGAAGCGGCCATACAAGGGGTCGCTGTCCACGTCGATCCGCGCGGTCGTAGTGGCGCCGTCGACGGCTGTGAAGGATGCGCTTCCATCCGACCATATCGTTGCGGTCCCCGCGTCGCCGATCCGCATGAAGGAGCAGTGCCGCTTGAGCGGCGACCCGGGGAACGCATATCCCACCTCGATGGTGGCGATCCGTCCGTCGGCCGTGGTCAGCGTCATCGAGGCGTAGTCCTCGACGCTGCGGCGGTGCAGCATCGACGACAGGGCTGCCGTCACCGCTACTTCCTCCGTACCGGCCGAGCGGAGGAAGAGATCCACGAAGTGCGGAGCGAGGTTGACCATGCACCCGCCGCCGGCGCGCTCGACGTCGACCATCCACGGACTGCCGTTGACGAGGTAGCGGTCGGGCGGGCCCGCGATGAACTGGACGCTCTCGTACACCGAGCGGCCGGCCCTCGCCAGCCAGCGGTCGGTCGGACCTCCCCGCTGCACGAGAGGCACGGCGATCGGCACCCCGGCAGCGTCCGCGGCCGCCCGGACGTCGA
>JBKPEY010000311.1:0-1131 GCA_046744405.1 Actinomycetota bacterium | reverse complement strand
TCTTTCGAGCGGCGTCCACAGATCTGCAAACGACCGCACGATTAGCGCGAGCATCCGAAGACTCCAAGCATGCGAGCCCTTCGCGGACATCTTCGGCACCAACACATTCGGCACCAACATCTTTGCCGGCTATCACTCGTGGCCGCTGTCAGCCTCTCTGTGCTCGCCATGGCAACTCCTACATCGGCGGTGTCTCGACTGCCGATGCCTGCTGGCTGGCCCCTGAGCGGCTCCCCCGTGGTACAGCGAGGGTTCCATCCCCCGGCGGTTGTCTGGGGATCTGGCCATCGCGGTGTTGATCTTGTCGCCAGGCCTAGTCAGGCAATCCTCGCAGCCGCAAGCGGCACGGTGTCCTTCGTCGGATCCGTCGCCGGCAAGCCGGTGATCAGCATCGACCATGGCGGCGTTCGCACCACGTACGAGCCGGTGATCAGCACGCTGCACATGGGTGCAGATGTCGGCTTTGGTCAAATGATCGGCACGCTCGGCACGGGCGGACATTGTGGCGCCCCTCCTTACGGACCTCACTGCCTGCACTGGGGATTGCGAGAGGGAAAGAAGTATCTCGACCCGCTGCTGTTAGTTGGCGGTCCTGGCGGCCGCCTGAGTCTGCTAGCGGAGACGCAACGAGACATCGTGAAGCGCCGAGCTGAGGCTCGGGGAAAAGCCGCGTCGGTTGCTCAATCTCAGCCGATCAAGAGCTCAGGCGGGCGTTCCGGAGGCCGTCGATTCCTTTATCCGGTGACAGGTCCGGTGACATCTGCCTATGGGATGCGTTTCCATCCGTTACTCAAGATTTGGAAGCTGCATGACGGCACTGACTTCGACGCTGCTTGCGGTACCCCGATACGTGCGCCGTACGCGGGAGTTGTCGCTCGCGCCTACTTCAGCCCGGCATACGGCAACCGGCTGTTTCTTCGCCATGGCAGCGTCAACGGCGTGCGTGTGCAGACCGCCTTCAACCACGCCTCGCGCTATGTGGTCCGGCCCGGCCAGCGAGTTCGCCGCGGACAGGTGATCGGCGAGGTTGGGAGCACTGGCCTCTCGACCGGCTGTCATTTGCACCTGATGGTGTGGCTCGACGGACGGCTCAGTAACCCGATGAGCTGGCTATGACTGCGCTTTATTGCT
>JBKPEY010000410.1:0-1616 GCA_046744405.1 Actinomycetota bacterium | reverse complement strand
CATCGACGGTGGCAAGACAGCCACCCTGGAGCCGTGGGAGCTGGACGACGAGTACTTCATGCTGCGCATCCGGATCGATGGCGGCGCGCTAACCACCGAGCAACTGCGGGTTATCGGCCAGATCTCGGTCGAGTTCGCGCGCGACACCGCCGATGTCACCGACCGGCAAAACGTCCAATTGCACTGGATCCGCATCGAGGACGTACCTGAGATCTGGCGACGGCTGGAGGCCGTCGGCCTGCAGACTACCGAGGCCTGCGGTGACTGCCCGCGCGTCATTCTCGGCTCCCCGGTGGCTGGCATCGCTGCGGACGAGATCATCGACCCAACGCCTGCCATCCGCGACATCGTTGACCGCTACATCGGCGATCCCGAGTACGCCAACCTGCCGCGGAAGTTCAAGACGGCTGTCACCGGTCATCCGCTGCATGATGTAGCGCCCGAGGTCAATGACGTCGCGTTTGTCGGGGTCGTTCATCCCGAGTTTGGCCCTGGATTCGACCTCTGGGTTGGTGGCGGCCTGTCCACCAATCCCATGCTCGCCGTGCGCCTTGGCACCTGGGTGCCGCAGGAAGAGGTAGCTGAGGTCTGGGCCGGAGTTGTGGCCGTCTTCCGCGACTACGGCTATCGGCGGCTCCGGAGCCGGGCCCGGATCAAGTTTCTGGTCGCCGACTGGGGTGCTGAGAAGTTCCGCGAGGTGCTGGAAACCGAATACCTGAAGCGACGCCTTTTCGATGGGCCGGCACCCGCTGTGCCTACTGAGCCCGGTGATCATGTCGGCGTCCACCGCCAGAAGGACGGCAAGAGCTTTGTAGGACTGTCACCGGTAGCCGGCCGGATCAGCGGGAGCGATCTGCTACGGCTGGCCGGGCTGGCCGAGGCGCATGGGTCGTATCGCATTCGGACCACGCCGCTGCAGAAGCTTCTGGTGCTCGATCTTGAGGAATCAAACGTCAACTCTTTGATTGCGGCCGTTGAACAATGCGGTCTGTCCGCAAGCCGGAACGCCTGGCGTCGCACGGTCATGGCCTGCACGGGCATCGAGTTCTGCAAGCTCGCCATAGTCGAGACCAAGGCCCAAGCCGCCCGCGTCGTGGACGAGCTGGAGCGCCGCCTTGGCGCCCTGGACTCCCCCATCACCGTTCACATCAACGGCTGCCCTAATTCCTGTGCCCGAATCCAGGTTGCCGATATCGGGCTCAAGGGCCAGATTGTCGTGGGACCGGACGGCAACCAGGTCGAGGGTTACCAGGTTCACCTTGGCGGTGGTCTTGGGCTCGACGCCGGATTCGGTCGCAAGCTGCGAGGGCACAAGGTGACGGCAGCCGAGCTGCCCGACTACATCGAGCGCCTGGCTCGGAATTATGTTGCAGAACGCCGAGACGGTGAACGCTTTGCCCAGTGGGTGGCCCGAGCCGATGAGCTGGTGCTGTCATGAGTGCTGAGACCTCACACGCCACGCGGCAGACGGTGCTGTATTGCCCGTACTGCGCCGAGGAAACATTGTTCCCGCTGGAAGGCGGCGGCTGGGAGTGCCGCAGTTGCTGGCGAGCGTTCTCGGTGACTTTTCTTGGGTTGGCGTCACGAGGTAAATCCGCATGAGCACCACCCTGGAC
>JBKPEY010000308.1:0-5725 GCA_046744405.1 Actinomycetota bacterium | reverse complement strand
GTGCCGCACGGCTGGGCCTGGCTACCGACGGCTGTCTTTGTTGCCGCGCTATTGGTCGCCGTGCCGAGTTCTGGCCTTTTGCGGCGCGAGCGTTACGACACACCACGGGCTCGGGCTATGGCCCTGCTCGCGCTGATGGGCTATCTGGCGGTGACTGCGTGGGGATTAGTGGCTGGTTGGCCCCTTGCCGTCATGATCTTGTCCCTGGCATACCTGTGGGAGGCGGGGGTGATGCTGCTGTGGTCGACCCTGCGAAGTCGCGCTGGCCTTGATCACGTCGCTATGGGGACAGGCTGTTTGCTCGTCGGTTCGGCGTTCGTGCTGCTCGGGATCGCAGATCCGCCGGATACATGGACATTGGGCATGGTCGCAAGTTTGCTGGTTCGGGTCGCATTTCTGCTGCTCGGCGTCGCCGTGCTGCTGCTCGGGGTCGCGTTCCTGCTGGATCGATGGCCGCTGGTGGGGGTGCCGTTCCTGCTCTTCGGGATCGCCGCACTGCTGGGCGGTGTTGCAGCCTTGCTGGACGGATGGACTCTCGTGGGAGTTGCTCTGCTACTCGGTCCGGTCACGGCGCTACTGCTCGGCGTTGCGCTGCTACTAGACAGGTGGGCATTGGCTGGTGTCCCGTTCCTGTTGGGTGCGGTCGCGGCCCCGTTGAGCGGTATCGCCGCCCTGCTGGCCGGATGGACGCTGATGGGGGTCGCGTTCTTGCTGTTTGGGCTCGCGCTCTTGCTCGGTGGTGTCGCGGCCTTGCTAGCCGGATGGACGCTGATGGGGGTGCCGTTCCTGCTGTTTGGAGTCGCGGCTCTGTTGGGCAGTATTGCCGCCTTGCTGGCCGGATGGAGCCTGGGGGGGGCCGCGCTGCTGCTCATCGGGATCGCGGCACTGCTGGGCGGTGTCGCACTTCTATACCGTCCTGAATTGCCGCGGCGGCTCATGGCATGGCTGACCAAACGAGACGATCTCTCGCTCGCGGCGGACGGTAGTGAGCCCGATTAGCTGCCGCCAGCTACCTGAGTGCTAGCAGTTGCTTGGACAATGTTTCCGTGCAGCAAGCTCATCCACTCATCCGCGAGGAACAAAATGAGGCGAGGGTCACCCCGCTCGAGTTGTTCTTTGATCTGGTTTTCGTGTTCGCGCTTACTCAGGTGACAGCCTTCATGGCTGACGAGCTGAGTTGGCAAGGGATCCTCCGCGGTGTCCTGGTGATCATGCTGCTCTGGTGGGCATGGACGGGGTACGCCTGGCTGGCCAACGTGGCGAGTGCTGAGGAACGGCCGATCAAGCTCGCCATCCTTGCGGGCATGGCAGCCATGTTCGTGCTGGCGCTGTGCATTCCCGAAGCCTTCGATGACTTGCCTGGTGGGCTGCGCGGGCCTGTTGTGCTGGCCGTCTGCTATCTGCTCTTCCGCCTTATGCATCTGGTCATGTTTCTGATCATTTCTCGGGAGGACCGCGAGCTGCGTCGACAGGTACTTCGGTTTGCGCTCAGCGCCGTCGCGGGCAGCGTGGTGCTGCTGGTGGCTTCGCAGTTCGACGGATGGCTGCAGACGGGCTTATGGATGCTTGCGCTGGTCGCCGACTATGTGGGCACCGCCCTAGGCGGCTTCAAAGGATGGCGGCTGCCCGCGCCAGGACATTTCTCCGAACGGCACGGATTGATCGTGATCGTTGCCCTTGGCGAGTCGATCGTCGCTATTGGCGTCGGGGTGGCCAAGGAGCCGATCACCTGGGTCATCATCGCCGCTTCGGTGCTGGGCCTGATCCTTTCGTCGGCGCTGTGGTGGACCTATTTCGATGTCAGCGCCTTACTCGGCGAGCACGCGCTCGCCACCGAGCCAATCCGGACTCGAGCAAGGCTGGCAAGAAACGCCTACTCTTTTGGCCACTTGCCGCTAATGATCGGCATCGTCTTGGTGGCTCTGGGATTGAAAGAAGTGTTGTTGTACGTCAGCGACCGCAGCCATCACACGCTTACCGAGCCGTTGTCAAACGTCGCGCTGGCCGCGCTCGTGGGCGGCGCCGTCATCTATCTGCTCGGCCATGTGGTCTTCAAGTGGCTCACTGTGCACACCGTCTCAGTCGTACGGCTGGTCGCCGCGGGAGTGCTGTTGCTGATCACTCCGCTCATCGCTGGGCGGCCGGCGCTTGTGGAGCTGGGGGTAGTGGCCCTCTTTGTCGCCCTTGCTGTGCTCATTGAGTCAGTGATCTTCGCAGAATCGCGACGCAAGATCCGGGCGGAACTGGCGCCGCACTGATGTGACTCAGCTAAACGCGTTCTCTCCGGTCAGTGCCTGACCGATGACCAGCTGGTGTACCTCTGAGGTGCCTTCGTAGGTCAGCACCGACTCCAAATTGTTCGCGTGGCGCAGCACCGGATACTCCAAGGTGATGCCGTTAGCGCCAAGAATGGTTCGGCATTCTCGAGCAATGGCCAGCGCTTCGCGTACGTTATTGAGCTTTCCCAGGCTGACCTGTTGTGGCTCCAGCCGATGATCATCTTTAAGTCGCCCAAGATGCAGCGCAAGCAGGAAGCCCTTCTGCAATTCGAGTGTCATGTCGGCCAGCTTTGCCTGGGTCAACTGAAGTGAGGCAAGCGGACGATCGAACACCTCTCGGGATATTGCGTAGTCAATCGCAGTCTCCAAGCAGTCCCTCGCCGCACCGAGGGCGCCGAAGATGATGCCGAACCGCGCCTCGTTGAGGCAGGACAGCGGCCCGCGTAGGCCAGTCGCCTTCGGAAGCACCGAGGCCGCTGGCAGGTGGACATCCTCGAGCACCAATTCGGAGGTAACCGAAGCCCGCAACGACAGCTTCTTGGTGATCTTGGGAGCCGAGAAACCCGGCGCATCGGTCGGGACGAGAAAGCCTCTGATCCCTTCGTCGGTCTGCGCCCAGACGATGGCGAGGTCGGCGACCGATCCATTGGTGATCCACATTTTCGTTCCGTTGATCACCCATTCGTCGCCGTCTCTCTTGGCGCGGGTCCGCATGCCAGCCGGGTTGGATCCGAAGTCCGGCTCTGTCAGCCCGAAGCAACCGATGACTTCACCGGAAGCCATTCTGGGGAGCCAGGTTGTTTTCTGGTCCTCGCTACCGAACTTCCAAATCGCGAACATGGCAAGAGAACCTTGCACCGAGACCATGCTGCGTACGCCGGAGTCGCCGGCCTCCAGCTCTAAGCAGGCCAGCCCATAGGAGACCGCGTTTGCTCCAGCACACCCATAACCCTCCAGATGCATACCGAGCAGTCCGAGAGATCCTGCCTCTCGCATTAGGCCAAGATCAAGATCCCCCCGGTCATACCAATCGGCGATGTTCGGCTTCACCCGTTGTTCAACGAATTCACGAACTGTTGCTTGGATATCACGCTCTTCCTCAGTCAAAAGATGATCAATGCCAAGCAGCTCCAGCGGTCCGGTTCGGCTCATCGTTCTCCCATCTCAGCGAGCGCCAGCGCGCCCTTTTCGATCTCGTCTTCACTCAGCAACACATGCTCTGCGGCGGTACCCAATGGCACGAAACTGTCCTCGCTGGCCACCCGGTGAATCGGACCCGGAAAACCACTCTCGACCAGGGCGGTGACTACACCCTCGCCGACGCCTCCACTGTGCCGGGTCTCGTCGACCACCAGCACCCGGCCAGTCGATTTTGCCGCCGCGACGATGTCTGCGACCGGAAGCGGTGCGAGCCAGCGCAGGTCGAGGACCTGGGCAGTGACGCCACCGGAAGCGAGTCGGCGGGCGACGCGGAGGCTCATGGGGACACCGTTGCCAAAGCTGATCATGGTGAGGACTGCCGATCCGTTCCGGTAGCTTCTTGCTCGACCGATCGGCACATGATCATTCTGAGCAATTGCGAGCCAGGCTTGATCGCCTGGCTCGTAGAGATCGCGCCGGTGGTACAGCGCAATCGGCTCCAGGAAGACCGACAGCGTCGCGTCGGTGATGGCTGCAGCAACGCAAGTCCGCAACATGGCGGCGGCGTCGTCGGCGCGCGTTGGGCAAGCCACCACAAGCCCTGGGATGTCGCGCAGTACCGCTACCGCGTTGTCGTTGTGGAAGTGGCCGCCGAAGCCCTTCTGATAGCCAAGACCGGCGATGCGTACCACCATCGGGTTGCTGAAGCGGCCCTGCGAAAAAAACGGCAGGGTTGCGCCCTCGCCCCGTAATTGATCTTCGGCATTGTGCAGATAGGCCAGATATTGCACCTCAGGAATGGGGAGAAGGCCCGCGAGCCCAGCGCCCAGCCCCAGACCGAGAATTGCCTGCTCGTCCAGCAGTGTGTCGAAAACTCGAGCTGCACCATGCTGTCGGGCCAGCCGCGCCGTCACCCCATAAACACCGCCTTTGACGCCGACATCCTCACCGAAAACGATCACTCGTCGATCAGCCGTCAGGAGCTCATCAAGCGTGGCGTTGATCGACTCGGCCAGCGTGCGCCGCTTGGTGGGTCGTTGCCCTTCGGCAGGCTCCGGAGGCATGTGTTGGAGCGTACGTACCGTGTCCGCGACTTGGGCGGGGTGCCGGGGCGCCAGCGGAGCCATGATCTCTGCGGCCGAGCCGAGCCGGCGATCGTCTGCGAGCTCTTCGACCTGCTCATCAATCTCGGTGCGGATGGCCTCGTAGCGGGTCAAGATGTCGGCGGCGCTGACGCCCGCTGTACGCAGGCAGGATGTGGTGGCCAGCAGTGGGTCACGGGTGTAATCGGCTTGGATCTCCCGCGGTTTGCGGTAACTGACTTCGGCGTCGCTGCCGGCGTGGCCTCCGAAGCGTACGGTCCGCAGGTGAAGAAAGACCGGTCGTCGCTGGTCGCGCACAGTATCGGCTGCTTGCTGGACGACCGGCCAGGCACTCCCCGGATCCGAACCGTCCGCAAACAGGTACCTCAGGCCAGGCCTGGATCCGTACGCCGCCTCGATCCAGTCGGGCGGGGTTGGGACGGATATGCCGAAGCCGTTGTCTTCGCAGACGAACAAAATCGGCACGGGTAGGCCGCGAAAGGCAGTGGCGAGGGCGCTGTTGATCGCACCCGCGGCAGTGGAGTGGTTAATGGATGCGTCCCCGAACGAGCAGACGACTACAGCGTCCGCGGGCCACTCGCAATCCACTTTGAGCCGGTATGCCCGATGCAGTGCGACCGCGAGGCCTACGGCCCTGGGGAGATGGGATGCGATGGTCGAGGTTTGGGGAATGACCGCCAGGTCAGGATGGCCGAAGACTTTGTGCCGAGCTCCGGCGATCGGCTCATCTGCCAGCCCCATCAGTCCCTGCAGGACGTCTCGAATCGGCGTCGATCTCGGCACCTGCTGCGCCCGGGCCAGATAAAAGCCTCCGGAGCGGTAGTGCAGTAACGCTGGATCGGTTGGCCGCAGGGCCATCGCTACAAGGGCATTGCTCTCATGACCAGACGAGCCAATGGTGTAGAACCCGCGACCAGCCTGCTGCAACTCCCGCGCCACGAAATCCAGGTGCCGACTGGTGGCCTGCGCCTCGAAAACCCTCCACCACCACGCCGACTTGTCAGAATCCAGCAGCGCTATAGCGCTGCTGGATTCTGACAAGTCGGAGAGGGAAGTGCGGAAGTAAGTGTCGAGGGGGTCCATCGAGAAAAAGTTTCAGAGGCGGAACGTAGTGTCCGGGGTCAGTTCGACAATGTCCATCTGGGCCTTCTGCAGCCGGCCGGAGTAGTCCCAGTTGACCGCTTGCCAGCGGGTGAATTGATC
>JBKPEY010000292.1:0-4864 GCA_046744405.1 Actinomycetota bacterium | reverse complement strand
GGCTACGAGAAGGCGATCTCCAGCTACGTCGACTTCCGGCAGCAGCTTGCCGACGCCACCCAGCTCGACTGGGTGACCACCGTTGTGAAGGCGCAGAACGAGTTCATCAACGAGGTCAACGCGGCGTACATCTCCGCTGCTCGTGACGTCCTGAAGTAAGCCTTATGCTCAAGCTGTGAAAACACAGCAGTCGGCGGATGATCAGCTGAAACTCGGCGAGATCATCCGCCGGCAACGAGAGCTGGCCGAGCTATCGATGCGCCAAGTCGCGGCGATGGCCGGCATCTCTAACCCGTACCTCTCTCAGATTGAACGTGGGCTTCGGGCCCCTTCTGAAGAGGTTCTTCGGGCTATTGCCGAGTCTTTGAACGTTTCCGCCGACCTGCTCCGCGGCGATCTACCAGCGGATCGGTCGGCGGACGTCATTGAGGCGATCGAGTCCGATCCTGATTTGACTTCCTCCCAACGGCGATCGTTGGTTGAGGCCTACCAGGCCCTCCGTCAGGTCACCGTCAAACGGCGCAGAGGTCGGGTGAATAAATGAGTGAGGCAGTACGTCCCCAGCCCGGTGCGGACGATGAGTGGGACACCATTGACGAAGCGGTCCGCAGTCAATACGACGAGGTGCTGGCAAAGGGCGCCAACTTGCTCGATGGCAGTGAGCTGCTGGGTCGTCTCGATCCGCTCGCCGTGCTCTCTCCCTTGCTCCAGACAGGCCTCTCCGCGGCTTCACATCCGGACAAGATCGCCGGCGCATTTGGACGTGCCGCAGGGGAGATGCTCCGCGCCACCACAGCTGCAACCGTTCGCGCCGTAGGAGGCAAGCCGTCGTACGAGCCCAAGCACGGCAAAGACAGGCGATTTGGCGATCCGGCATGGAGCGAAAACGCCGGGTACTGGTGGTTGAGAGAGATCTACCACGACTGGGAGCAGGCACTTCTTGACATCGTGCGCGGCACCGACACGCCGCCCGCCACCAAGCAGAAGGCGGAGTTCGCCGTCCAGCTCATGATCGACGCGCTGGCTCCCACCAACTTCATCCCAGGAAACCCGGCGGTGATCAAGAAGGCGTTGGAGACCGGCGGCTTGTCCTTGACGAAAGGCGCGCGCAACTTCATCCATGATCTACGGACCAATGGTGGTGTGCCGCGGCAAGTCGTTCCGGGCGCCCACACGGTTGGCAAGGACATGGCCATCACGCCGGGCAAGGTGGTGTTCCGCAACGAACTGATGGAGTTGATCCAGTACGAGCCAAGCACTGCCGAGGTGCACAAGATTCCGCTGCTCTTCAGCCCACCGTGGATCAACAAGTACTACATCATGGACCTTGCCCCTGGTCGCAGTCTGGTGCAATGGGCAGTCGATCATGGGCACACTGCCTTCATGATCAGCTACCGCAACCCTGATGAGCGGATGCGCCACGTGAAGATGGATGACTATCTGATCTCAGGGCCTATCGCGGCTCTCGAGGTAGTCCGTGATATCACCGGCGCAGAAAAGGTCAATCTCCTAGGGCTGTGCCTTGGTGGCACCCTCACCATGGCGACTCTTGCCTATCTCGACGCCGTGGGGTTGGACTTGATCAACTCCGCGACGTTCTTGAACACCTTGATCGATTTCAACGAGCCTGGCTTGCTCGGCGTCTTTACCGACGAAGCATCTATTCGTCGGCTGGAGAGGACGATGCAGCGCACCGGCTTCCTGCCGAAGGAGGAGATGCAGCGCTCCTTCAACCTGCTCAGGACTAACGACCTGATTTGGAATTACGCCGTTAGCAGCTGGCTGATGGGAGAGGAACCGCCGGCCTTCGATCTGCTGAGCTGGAACAACGATTCCACCCGGATGCCCGCTGAGATGCATAGCTTCTACCTGCGCAGTTGCTATCTGGGTAACGAACTCGCTCGTGGTGTGATGGAACTAGCCGGGCAACGACTCGATCTTGAAAAAGTTGATCAAGATCTGTACTTTCTTTCGGCCGAACAAGATCACATTGCGCCGTGGCGCAGCTCGTATGTCGGGGCGTTGCTGCCAGGCGGCGACGTACGGTTCGTGCTCTCGAACTCCGGTCACATTGCAGGCATCGTGAATCCGCCGAGCCCGAAGTCGATCCACTATGTCGCAGAAGGCGATCAGCCGCTGCCGGAGACTTCGGACGAGTGGCTGGCGGCGGCGACTATGCATCCTGTGACCTGGTGGGAAGACTGGGCCAAGTGGATCGGTGAGAGGGCTGGCAAGATGCGCAAGCCTCCGCGGATGGGCAGCCGCAAGTACCGACCGATCACCGACGCGCCAGGGACGTACGTCCTGGAGACCTGACCGGGCCACCTGAGCGCAATTTCGCCAACCGCTCAGCGCGGCTGCTCCAAGGTGACGAATCGGTATCCATGGGCGCGGTAGTCGTTGATAATCCCGGCCAAGGCGGCGACCGTTGCCACCCGATTTCCGCCGCCATCATGAAGCAAGATCACCGGATGCTGCTGCTTGAGCCCGGCAGCGGCCCGTTTCCGGAGGACGGATGCGAACTTCGTGGTAGGCGGCGCGGCCCAGTCACGAGTATCAACTGACCACAAGATCATCGAGAGGCCCGCGGCGCGGGCTACCTTCTCAGCGCCCTTGGTGATTCCCCCTGGCGGTCGAAACAGGCATGGCTCTCGCGCGGTGGCGTTGACGATCGCCCGACGGGTGTGATCAATTTCCTTGGTCAGCGTGCCAGACTTCCAACCGGCTTTCGCGCTCGGAATTCGGTGGGACCAGGTGTGATCGCCTATGGCGTTGCCGCCGGCAACGATTCTTCGCAGCATCTCCGGCTCGGCGGCCGCCTTTTGGCCAATCACGAAGAACGTTGCAGGCACGCCGCTTTGCTGCAATACATCGAGCACTTCAGGAGTCGATGGGCCCGGTCCGTCATCGAAGGTCAGTGCCACCGTTGGTTGTGCTTGATCGGCTTCGCTGGAAATCAGCGGTGCTGTCCGCACGACGTCCGGCGCCGGCCGTGGGCATTTCGGCTGCGCATTGACCGTAGCTGCGGGCGCCGGCGGGCTCGCTGCTGCCTTGGCCTCGGTTGCTGGTGGCTTGACCTCAAATGCTTGGAGCTTGTGCTGCACCGCAACGATGACGGTATGGCCGACAACGGTCGCTAACACGACGACGAGGGCGACAAACACGCTTATCCGGTCCCAACGCACCCGTAGCCGGGGCGGACTGATCGTTGCACGGTGTGCCGCGGGTAGCGTGCGACCGGCCGCCGGCGTCGAGGCCATAGCTCATATTGCACCGTTGATCTTGCCCAACCCGGCTTCTGTGCAGCATGTCGTGTGAGCGAAGAAGCCACGCTGCTTAGGGTCGAAGCAGTGAGGTGGTCAAGAAAAAGGGGGTCATTGGGAATGAGGGAGTCACAACACATCGGCATATTCATTGAGCGGCCTGCTGCCGAGGTCTATGCCTATCTTGCGAATCCGATGAACCTGCCCAATTGGGCAGCGGGTTTGAGCGGCTCCATCGAGCAGCGAGATGGACGCTGGTTTGCCGAATCACCGATGGGCGAAATTGAAGTAGTCTTCGTGCCCGAGAATCCGTACTTCGTACTTGATCACGACGTCACACTCTCCGACGGCACGACCTTCAATAACCCGATGCGGGTAATCGCCCACGACGTGGGCTGTGAGGTGGTGTTTACGCTTCGCCGCCAATCAGATCGGCCGGAAGCCGACTATGAGGCAGATGCCGCGGCGATCCGGGCAGACCTAGCCACTCTGAAGCGACTTCTGGAGAGCTGACATCGATGGTCCCCGACCAAGTTGCCTTCTGGACCAGCGACGCCTTCCTCGATGAGGTCCGTGCCTGGGTTGCTGTGCAGCTCGCGTCTCGCGGTATCCGGCTTACCGGTGACTGGGAGCAGCCGCATATCCGAGTCTGGTCGAGCACTATCCGGTTCGACACGACCGAGGGTCGTGTCTGGTTCAAGGTCAATGGCAGCGGGACGGCGTACGAGGTCTCGTTGCTGGCACTGCTGGGGGAGTTATCCCCGGGTCTGGCGCCGGAACTACTCGCGCACGACAGCACTCGGGCGTGGTCGCTCAGCCGAGACGCCGGCCCGGTGTTGCGATCGATCGTGGGACCGGAGGAAGTGTGGGGGCACTGGCAAGAGTTGCTGCCGCGCTACGGCCAGAAGCAGCTCGACCTTGCCGCCCAGCGGAGTCGGTTCGTCGCGACGGGAACCCCGGACCGGAGCCCCAAGCAGCTGACCGTTGAGTACGGCCGACTCCTCAGCGATCTAGCAGCCAAGCCAACTAAGGAGGGCGGCCTAACTCGCGAAGAGGTCGTTGCCTTGGAGCGTTTGCTGCCCAGATATGAGGAGTGGTGCGCCGAGCTCATGGCTTCGACGATCCCGGACACCTTGCAGCATGATGACCTGCACTCCAACAACGTTTGCTGGCCGGGTGCGCTGGATGATCTGTCGGCAGTTCGGATCATCGACTGGGGTGATGCATGTATCGGGCACCCCTTCGGCACAATGCTCGCCACCCTGAACTCGATTGCTTTCCATGCCGGACTGCTGAATGGCGACCGCGGCGGGACCACCGACCCGCGCGTGCTAAGAGTTCGGGACGCCTATCTAGAGCCGTTCACCGGCCTCGGCAGCCGCCAAGAGCTGCTGCGATGGGTGGCACTTGCCAGGAGCATCGGCTGCCTGACCCGCTCGCTGTCTTGGGAACGGGCAGTCGAGCATGCGCCGGTGAGCGTGGCCGCAGAGTATGAGTTCCCGGCTCGTGGCTGGATCCTCGAACTCCTCGAGCCCTGGGCAGAGTTGGACTAGCTCGGACCGCCAGCGTGTGCCCGTACGGCCCGTCCGCTGATCTTGCGC
>JBKPEY010000162.1:0-7547 GCA_046744405.1 Actinomycetota bacterium | reverse complement strand
ACGCGAACCGCCGCTTGTGAGATCCCAAACTCCGCAATGGTCGGAATTCGAGTGCTAAGTGAAACTCACTCCAGCCACTCGGTGACGAACCGGACGCCTGCGTGAATGTGGACGCCCTCATAGCCGTCAGGTCCCGTGGAGAACTTGTGTGGGGTCTCGGCAGGTACCACCAGCACCTGTCCGGCATGACCGCGAAACTCCTCAGAGCCCACCGTGAACGTAGCCCAGCCGCGCCGGATGATGAACGTTTCGGAGTACGGGTGCTTGTGCAGGCGGGGTCCGACGCCAGCCTTGCTCGTTGCCTCCAAAATGATCGAGATGTTGGCGCCGCCTGGCAGCTCTTCGTAGTTCTCAGTCCAGTCCTCGCCGTCCTCGCGGCCATCGGAGCGGTCGATCGAGAATGCGTCCATCGGCCGACGATAGCGCCGAGCAGCGAGCCTGGCGGCGCGGCTAGATATGTTGCCAAGACTGGTCAAGCTGCGGCTCTACGTTGAATGTGCCTTTCATCGGCCTTCGTTAGGCCTTAGGAAGCGTGGACGCTTGGGTCGCTCACTGCCGCCACTCATGATTGGAACGCCTCCCTATTCGGGCTCGCCCGGGCTCACCGCCAGGATGCTGATGAAGTATCCGGGGGGAATGCCTTGCGAAACTGCAGTCCCAGTAGCAGGCCGTTTTCGAGCCTGTGGCGACGGGGATCCATAGCCAGACAATCGGTAAGCCGCAACTAGCGGTGAGCCTGCCTTCGACCATCACGAATTGCCGCCCGATGACTCAGCATCGCTTCATCCGGAGCTCGCCGTCGGTTGTGCTGAAAACCGCCTACCTCGGACAAAAGCCTCTTGATGACCGCGCGTTTGACCAGATTCAACACTGGCGTCGGGTGGCCGAATCGGAGCGCAGCAATGCCGTGCACTGGTATCACCATGTACCCGGGATCGGTGATGTCGCCTGCTGTTTGGCAGTAGATCAAGGTGCCCGGGGTGCTTTTGCACATCTCACCGCCACGGCGCCAGCTCGCCGGGGAGTGTTGCCGAAACCGCTGGTGCGACTGGCGTTGTCGTCATGGTCTTATCGCAAGCTGGCCGGACTGGCGAGGATCGCCGAGGCGCAGCATGTTCATCCTGTTGAGGATTCCGACGACTAGGCCGAACGCGCCGAAGGACCGTCGAGTCCAGCCATCGTTTTAACGAGTTTTGGGCGCCAATCGCGGGGTAGGTGCATCAAAAGGCCCTCCGCCCGTTGCAGCAGATGAGGAAGGAGAGAGCTATGACCGCCAACCCTGAATTTGGCAATGTCACCGGGACCAAGGACAAGGACTACGACATCATCTGGTTCACCGAGGCCTGCCTACGCAATGTGCTGCGGCTTGAGACCTACATCGAAGATGCCGCGCTCGCCGGAGATGACGAACTCGCTGACTTCTTTCGCCGCGCGCAGCACGAGAGTCGTAAGGGCGCCGAAGAGGGAAAGAAGTTACTGGCCAAGCGTTTGAAAGAAGCCGGGGCGTAGTCAGACTCCACATCCCTTTGTAGAGCGAAAGGAGGCACTTGATGGCAGTGACGAGTTTCCAGGATTTTGATCTTGCAGATGCTGACCGCGAGTGGGACGGTGACGAGGCGGACAAGCGGGTACGCAAATGGGCCGATGCAGAAGACGAGCCGAATCAGAAGTATCGCAATGCACACGTCTGGTACGACGCTGACAGCAAGGACAACTTCACCGCGTACAAGCTGCTGATCTGTGATGTCGTCAAAGACAAACTTGTCGCCGTGCCGCGTGCGGTGATGGCCGCCGGCGGCATCATGCAGGGTGCAAGGGGCGGAGTCGACATACCGAAGTCAGATGTCGATCGAGTAAAAAGCCACCTCGCGAAGTACTACCGCAAGATGGATCGAACCCCTCCCTGGGAAGACTGAGCTGCCGAGAGTTCGTATCAACACAGGGTGACGCGTTCCGCTACGGAAAGGCCGGCGGCCGCAAGCGCGCCCAGGGCGTCCTCGACCGGCAACGGACTCCACGGCAGCCTGGCTCGTGGCAGCTGATCAAACACCCGGCCATAGCGGCCGAGTGTGCCGATGTCATGGGGAAAGCGCTTCGGGTCCAGCCCCTCAAAATGCGCTCTTGCGCCATGTCGGCGGATCAGCCACTCAAACTCCTGCGGAGTCGCAATCCCAGGTGAGTTGGCGCCGTGCTCGAACAAGAAGACGTTTGCATCGGAAAACGGCTTGGCGATATCGAGGTAAGCCTCCAGCGCCTGCAAGGCCGGCTGCACAGCGAAGTGGAGCCAGAACGGGACGGCGCCCGCGCAGATGGTCTGCCAGGGGTCGCTGACGATGAAGCATGGCACCACAAGGCGATCTGCCGCCTCCCCTCGAGCCTGATACCACTCGCGCATCGCCGTCGCCACCGCGGCGGCCGGCGCTTGCGGCCCGTCGTAGCTGATCTGGGTACAGCGATGTCCTTGTTGCCGGGACCAGGTCTGCACATGATCACCGAAATCCGTGTTCAGCCCCCACTCCGATTCGGCTGCCTCATTATCAGGTGCCGGAGTGTGGGGTCGCGCCAGATAAGCCTCGGGAGGCGAGCCACCCCGACCGCCGGCCTGGAAGACGTGCCGCGGGCCTATCCGGGTAACGGGCCAGCTGGACCGGTCATTGATCAAGACCACCGTTCCGTCGGGAGTGAGATGATCGTCGACAAACTTTGCGTACGCCGCTGGCAGCCTGGCCCATTTGACGCGGAAGTAACTCATCCGCTGGGCCATCAAGACGTCCTGCAGCTGATCATGCATGTGATGCAGCACTACGTCGGGATTTCGGTCGAGCAGCGCGGGGGCCACCGAGCGACCGAACTCCATTGCCTCATCCGGACGGTCTGGGTCGCCGACATGAGCAACCGGTACCAGCACCGTGTCGGGCAGCCACGGCACCTGCATCGCCGCGGCGAGGTGAATCAGCGCGCCGTTGCTTGCACCAATCAAGATCGCCGGGTATCGGCGCTTCGGATAGCGCTCCGCAAAGGACTCCGCGACAGCAGCCAAGTTCACATCAGCTAACCGGCGAGGGTTGATGCCCTCCGAGGCGCCGATCCGGGTATAGATCCCGCGCAGCACCGACCACGGCAGCCTTCCAGCTGCGCGTACCGCAAGTCCAGCAGCTGTTGAGCCGCCGAGATTCCGGAAGGGCTGTCCCTGCAACGCAGCCGCCGTAGCGGCGTGCAGCACACTGGCCGAATCAAAGGAAGCCACGACCTGCTTGGGGTCGAGATCGCTCACAGCGCCACCAACTCGTTGAGAAACCGGAGAAATCTGGCTACATCGGCCTTGGGCCAGGAGTGACTCACACCTGGCATCAGCACCAGGCGGGCGCCGTGAGTTTCGGCCAGCCAGGCGGCGTACGCGTGGGAAGTGAGCAGGTCGTACTCGGTGTGGATGATCGTCACCTCGGCGGAGACCCTGGGAAGAACATCTTCAATGGGCAACGCAACGGCTGAGGCAAACCCGCGGAAGATCCGCTGAACACCGGCCCGAGACCAGTCCGGCACCTGGCTGAAGAAGGCGGCCTTATCGTGCGGATCGCCTCGTAGAAAGAACACCGTCGCTTGTTTGATCATGGAACGGTACGCCGGATCAACTGTGGGACTAACTAGCACCAAGTGTCTCACTAGGCTCGTCAATGACGCGGCAACACTGGCCGCCTGAGTGCCCACCGACAGGCCGATCAAGACATCTATCGGATCGCCGTTCTGATCGATATCGGTGGCCAGCTGTTGGCCGTAACGCTCGAGATCATGATCAACTCCAGGCCATGCAGGAGGATCGAGCAGCGTAGCGTTATGACCGTTGTCACGCAGGTGGTGCACCGGCAGTTCCGCGTACGCACGCACCGCCAGCCCGGGTAGAACGACAACGCGCGCCATGACCGGATCCTAAATCGGCCCTGGCTGCGGCACTGCATGAAATCACCCGGTCGGGGTGTACCGAGCGACCTGTCCGCGTCAGACCATGGGCATAGCTGTCAATCAGCTCCGGCCCAAGAGGAGGGCAATGTCTCGATCAAACCCAATTGCCTGCACGACAGAGCAGACCCAACTCGGTGAGGGCACTCGATGGGACGACCGATACCAGGAGCTGCTGCACGTCGACATACTCAGTGGCCGGGTTTACCGCGACAAGATCAACGACAACGGCGGGCTATCCCGGGTCCGCACTCATGAAATCCCGGGGACCGTCGGAGCCATTGCTCCTGTGGAGAACGATGAGGGTTGGCTGCTTGCTGCCGGTCGGAACATCAGCTATCTACGCCCGGACGGCACGCTTCACCTCATTGCCGAGGTCGCACCGGAAGGCACGCGAATGAATGATGCCGCCTGCGATCCACAAGGTCGGTTCTGGGCAGGCACGCTCGCCGATGATCAGCATCCAGGCGGCGGCGCACTGTATCGGCTGGAGCGTAGTGGACGGATCCAGCTGATGCTGGATGGCCTCACCATCTCCAATGGACTGGGTTGGAGCCCGGATAGTCGCGTCATGTACCTCGCCGACAGCGGCCCAGGCGTCATCCACGCGTTCAGCTTCGATCCAGAACGAGGCATCATCTCCGACGACCGCCTGCTGGTGCATGTGCCGGAGGAAGTTGGATCCCCTGACGGGCTGACCGTTGATGCTGACGGCGACCTATGGGTTGCCATCTACGGAGGTGGCCGGATCCAGCGCTACTCGGCGAACGGCGAACTACGCGAAGAGCTCCTCGTCCCGGCCGAGCAAACCACCTGCTGCGCGTTCGCGGGACCTGGCCTGCACTATCTCTACGTCACAACGGCGACCGAGAACTGGACCGAGGAACAGCGGCATGCCAACCCTGGCGCTGGCCTCATCTACATGTTCGACACCGACGTAACCGGCCAGCCGGCGGCACCGTTTCGTCCGGATCCAGCCTGGTGGGCAACAGCGATTTCGTAAGAAAGCGAGTTTGTAAGAAAGAGGGTCATGGATCCCGTCGGCTTGTTGGTGCAATCGCCGGTATCGGACGTCCTCACTCTGGCCCGACGGTTCGAGCCAGTGCTGCGTTATACCAAGGGCGAGTTGTTCTTGCCCATGCCGGTCGAACGTTACGTCGAGGCAGCTGCTCTGTTCCGCCGAGTCCCCGGCAAGAAGGTGCCCGAACTTGTGGCACCCGCCACGACACTTGATCTAGCAAGGTTGATCAGCTACGCGGACGAGCGGGGCGGCGTCGATTTCGAGCTCCATTTCGTGGACAAGCCGCTGAACCGGTCGGCGTACCGCCGTTGGCGGCGTCGGCCAGATCGCGACCGATTCCATGGCGGCAGCCGCTTCGCCATGGTTGGCATGTTCGGCCGCATCATCGATTCGATCATGCGCCTGTCGCTGATCATGCGCGGCAAGGTTCCCGGCGGCTTCGCTGCAGCCGCACACATTCGGTACCAAGAGTCCGGACCACCCGGACCCACCTACTACGTACGCGCAGTCCGGGATGCTGGATATCTCGTTTTGCAGTACTGGTTCTTCTACGCAATGAATGACTGGCGATCGACGTTCGCGGGCGTTAACGATCATGAAGCCGACTGGGAGCAGATCACCTTGTTCCTCACAGAATTACCCGACGGCGAGCCGCAACTTGCCTGGGTGGCGTTCTCTGCCCACGACGAAGTGGGAGATGATCTGCGCCGACGTGTCGACGATCCCGATTTGGAACTCATCGGCGGTACCCATCCGGTCGTCCACGCAGGGGCTGGATCGCACAGCGGCGCCTACCTGCCGGGTGACTACATCGTCACGGTCGCTCCGCCGTCACTGGAACGACTCACCAGATGGTGGCGCCGCCTAACCCGAGTGATTACGCCCGGAACGAGATCACGGGAGCAGCGCTCAGGGATCGGGCTGCCGTTCATTGACTACCGGCGCGGAGATGGTCGCTCGGTTGGGCCGGGCACAGAACGGCTGTGGACACCTGTCGCGATCGATGATGAAACACCCTGGGTACGGGACTATCGGGGTCTGTGGGGCTACGACACCCGCGATCCTTTCGGCGGTGAACGGGCGCCGGCCGGGCCACGCTATGAGCGCAACGGCTCCATCAGGCCGGCGTGGGAGCGCCCGGTGGCCTGGGCTGGACTGGACAAGGTGCCAGCCACTCCAGACGATGAGATTTCTGCGCTGCAGCGACGGGCCGGTGACATCGACGTCGATCTAGACACTGCGCAGCTGCGACTTACCGATGAGATACGTCGACTACGGGCGCTGCATGAAGGAACCCGTGCCCTGGCAGCCGACGGTGCACCGGTTGCCGCGAGCTATGTCGATGCGCAGTCGGCCGTCGACAGTACCCGGGATGAGATCGCGGGTCTGCTGGCGGAGCGCCAAGCAGTGTCCAAGGCACTTGCTACGCCGTTGCCACCCGATCCGGTACATGCTCACCTGCGGCACCGGCCACTACCTGATCAAGACACGCTAAGACCGGCGCACTGGACGCTGCGCCTCTGGGCGGCCATCTCGGTCTCGGTCCTGCTCTTCGCGATGGCGTGGCTGATCCTCTACCAAACCACATCCGCCTTACTTTTCGGGCTCATCGTGATCATCACGGCCGTTGCCGGCATCGAGGCAACGTTCCGGGGCCGATTACTGCCCTTCCTGGCGAGCCTGGTGATCATTCTTTTGATCTTGGCCGGTCTCTACCTTGCGGTGACCAACCTCAGACTTGCCATCGCCATGGCACTGATCTTGGCTGCGCTGGCTCTGCTGCTATCGAACTTGATGGGCTATCTCCGCCGCCGCTAGCGACTCCGCACGGCTTGGCCGACTCAGGTACGTCCCGAAGATGTTCCGCCGGTACGGCGGCGCAACGTCGCGCCGTATACCGCCGCCTGAGTCCGCCGCTGCATACCGAGCTTGGTGAGTAGGCCCGATACATAGTTCTTCACCGTCTTCTCGGCAAGAAACAGTCGTTCACCGATCTGCCGGTTGGTGTACCCATCGGCAATGAGATCGAGGATTTCGCGCTCACGCGCGGTCAGGCTGCCAGCCACGGGATCTGGCTGAACGGGATTGCGGAGCCGGTCGAGCAGTTTCCCAGTCACTGCCGGGTCCAATAGGGATCGGCCGGCAGCAACCTGGCGGATGCCCTCGAGGAGGCTGTTGCCGCCAATCTGCTTGAGCAGATATCCCGAAGCCCCGGCCATCACCGCGGCAAATAGCGCTTCGTCGTCGTCGTAGGAGGTCAAGATCAAACACCGCACGTTTGGGTAGGAGGAACGGATCTCCCGACAGACGTCGATGCCACTACCGTCGGGCAACCTGGCGTCGAGCAGCGCGACATCAGGTGCGGCCGCCGGGATACGATGCAGCGCGTCGGCGGCCGTGGCCGCCTCACCAACGATGGTCAAATCGTTGGTGGTTGTCAGCAGGTCGGTAAGCCCGCGGCGTACCAGTTCATGATCATCAAGAATGAAGACCCGGATCGGCCGGTGACTGGTCACAGAGAAATCGGAATCGACCATTGCAGTCGGAGCCCTCCTTCCGGTGCGTTACT
>JBKPEY010000503.1:0-11806 GCA_046744405.1 Actinomycetota bacterium | reverse complement strand
AAGCCGACCAACTCACCAGTTTCGTATCATCAACGAGGAGGTCAGCCTGACGACGACGCTGATTACCAAACTGCTTGCCAATCCGCTCGCACAGTCGCGGTCAACGGCGGACGCGGCTGACCAATCGCCGCCTCACGGCCGGTCCACCACGCAGACCGACTGTCGATGGCATGGAAGAGGTCAGGGTTGGATGCTTCGACCTGGTGGGCGCGCTACCCAGACCCGGCGTGATCTGGAATTGTCGAGCAGGCCTCTAGTTTGATCAGGCCCGCGTGGGTCGTTGGGCCCGGTCACCCGCTGCGCGATAGCTGTCGACGACCGAATTCCTAAATAGCTTGATCCCGATGACCGCCAACCTCGCCTTTATCCCCTTGGGGACCGTAGGGCCTGTCATCCACAGGTCACGGTTTGTGCGTGCGAGGTGCCGTCGTCACTGGCTTGATGGGCATGCCAGGCGGTTGAGCGTTCGGAGGCCAGATGTCAGGGGTGAGCGGAGCGAACAACGAAGTCACGCCGCAGTCGCGTTTGGGGCCCGGACCGCAGACCCCACACTCGACTTCGAGGGAGGCGCGAGACCCAGCCAGGCATGGCTTTCAAGAGGATCAGCAAGTCAGATTGCCCCTTGTCCTAACAGTGGAAGAGGCCGCCGATCGACTCGGGGTCGGAAGAACCGTCATGTACGCGTTGGTCAGTTCGGGCGCCGTTGAGTCTGTCCGAATCGGTCGCCTGCGCAGAGTACCAGCCGACGCTTTGGTCGCCTTCCTTGATGCGTTGAGGGATTGCCAGCGCGGAGGTGCCGCATGACAAAGCGGCACCATCAGCCCGACGGGCGTTCGACGATTTATAAAGGCGCTGATGGTCTGTGGCATGGGCGGGTGTCTATGGGCCTGACCGACCAGGGGCGCAAAGATCGACGGCACGTGTCGTCGAAGAGCAAGACGGTCGTAACGGAGAAGGTGGCCGAATGGGAGCGAGCCCGCGATGACGGACTGGCTCAGGAGATCCAGGAGAACTGGACTGTCGAGGCGTGGCTAACACATTGGCTCGAACACCTCTCGCGGCCATTTGTGAAGCAGAGCACCTATGAGGGCTACCGCGCGGCGGTCAACGTGCACCTGATCCCAGGCATCGGCCGCCACCGGCTTCACACCCTGAGGTCCGAGCACCTTGAACGTCTCTACGTCAGCATGCTCAAGATGAGCACCCGGCGTGGCACAACAATGAGTCCCGGTCGCGTGCACCAGGTGCACCGGACGATCAGGACCGCGCTCAACGAGGCTGTGCGGCGAGGTCATCTAACTCGAAACCTGCGGAGATGGCGAAGACGCCGCCTGTGAATGACTATGACGTGGAGCCGTACACCGTCGACGAACTACAACAACTCTTCGTCGCGGCCCAACAGGAGCTCAACGGCGCACGTTGGGTCTTCGCCCTGGCCCTCGGCTTGCGGCAAGGGGAAGCGTTGGGCCTTCAGTGGGGTGACGTCGATTGGTCACGATCAGTCCTGACGATCAAGCGCAGTCGAACTCGGCCCCGTTATGAACACCAATGTCAGCCCCACTGCGGCCACAAATACGCCGGTCACTGTCCCAATCGGGTGCTCTCGCGGCCAGATGTCGACACGACTAAGTCGCGTGCTGGCCGCCGGGTGGTCCCACTGCCGGAAGCGGTGCTCGACCTGCTTCGGGACCACGCTAAAGCTCAGGCGGTCCAGAGACGGACAGCCGCTCAGCTGTGGGCTGACGAAGGGTGGATCTTTAGTGACGAGATTGGTCGAGCGCTGAACCCGCGTACTGACTGGGACAACTGGAAGAAGCTGCTCAAGGCTGCGGGAGTACGGGATGGCCGACTCCACGACGCGCGCCACACCGCTGCGACGGTGCTCCTGCTCCTGGGAGTGCACGAGCGCACGATCATGAGCGTTCTGGGATGGTCAACGACGGCGATGGTAAGCCGCTACGCACACATCGTTGCTCCGATTCACAGCGACGTGGCGAGTCGGCTCGACGTGCTGCTCTGGTCAAGCCCAAACAGCGCAAAAGACGATCGCAATATAGCCAGATGAGACCAAAGATGAGACCAAGACCTCGAACGCCGGCGCCCACCTTGGGGCGGGGCCAGCGTTTCGCCTTGTCAGTTGGCGGTGGCGGCGGGATTTGAACCCGCGGAGGGTTGCCCCTCACGCGCTTTCGAGGCGCGCTCTTTAGGCCGCTCAGACACGCCACCGCCGGAGAGACTACCCAAGGGCGGTGGCTGGGGCGAATCACTAAGGCGTATCTCCGCACAAAGCCACACATGACGGCCGAATCGCCGAATTTAGGCTTCGTTCGTGGCTTCGTGCGGAGGAATGTGTTGAGAGGACTCAGCGGTTGGCGAAGAAGTCCTTTAAGAGGGCGCCGCATTCAGCCTCGAGGATGCCGCCCCGAACGTCTACTCGGTGGTTGAGCCGCGGATCGCGTACCACATCAAAGAGCGAACTGACCGCACCGGCCTTCGGATCGAAGGCGCCGAAGACGAGGCGAGCAACTCGAGCCAAGACCAGAGCACCGGCGCACATGGTGCACGGCTCCAAGGTGACAACCAGGGTGAGGCCGGTCAACCGCCAGGAATGCAGATGTCTGGAAGCCTCGCGTAGTGCCAAGACCTCGGCGTGGGCGGTCGGATCATGTCTGACTTCACGTTCGTTTCCTGCGGCGGCCAGCACACTGCCAGCTTGATCAATCAGCACAGCGCCGACGGGCACATCGCCGTGCAGCGCCGCCATGCGTGCCTGATCGAGGGCGAGCCGCATGGGTTGCTCCCACTGGCTGAGCCCGCTGTACTCGCTCACCCAACGGCTGCTTCAGCGGCCTTGCGGAATTGGGGATTGAGTTTGATCTTGTCGGCAATCTCGGTCAGCATCTCGACGCTGCTGAGATCGAGATTGTCAATAATGGCGCCCATATCGAAGTCGCTCAGCCCAAGATCGGCGACGATGCCAAGATCACCGATCGGCTCGCCCTCTTCCTCTTCGTCGTCCAGGGGCTCCTCACCGAGATAGTCCACGACATCTCGGGCTATCGGCCAATCACTCGCAGCGGCCGCATCAGACAGCAGCACTTGAACATGTTGCCCACGCACTCGAGTGATCACGAAGACCTCTTCGACCAAGCTCACGAACCCCAGCGCGCCAGCATCACCGGGCAATCGACGCAGCTGGACGATCAATTCGTCGAGGTCGTTGGCGAGATCCTTGCCGAGCGATTGGACATATGGCTGGCCGTCCTCACGATAGGCCGCAAGCACGAAGTCGATCTCGTCGTCGGCGGCATCTTCGAGGTCAACCTCCTCCAAATCTTCGTCATCCTCAAGCTCGTCTTCGAACTCGCCACCAGCTCCTGACCGCTGGCTTGCCGAGTCAGCGCGCTTGCTCGTGCCATCCAGCTCGAACGACTCGTACTCCTCGTCGTCGAACTCCGACATGACTCTCCTCCTCCGCAGAATCGCGAACCCGATCCATCGTGTCAGACACCTCGGCTACACACGAGTCCAATCTGCAATCTCAGCTGCTCCCTCGCTACGGTTCCAGCGTGGAACTACGCATCGTCGACCATCCGCTGGTCGCCCACAAGCTCACTGTGCTGCGGGATGAGACCACCGACTCACCCACCTTCCGGCGGCTCACCGAAGAGCTCGTCACCCTGCTCGCGTACGAGGCGACTCGGAATGTCCGCGTGGTTTCACGGACGGTTCAGACGCCGCTGCAAAAGGCGGCGGGGGTAAAACTGGCGCCTCCGCGGCCGCTGGTGGTACCGATCCTGCGTGCGGGGCTCGGCATGCTCGAAGGCATGACTCGGCTGATGCCTACGGCGGAAGTCGGGTTCGTCGGCATGGTGCGCAACGAGGAGACCCTGATTGCGACTACCTACGCCGAACGGTTGCCGGAGGACTTGACCGGCCGACAGTGTTACGTACTCGACCCAATGCTCGCGACCGGTGGCACACTCGGCTCGGCAGTGCAATTCCTGGTCAGGCGCGGCGCCGATCACATCACCTGCATCTGCCTCATCGCGGCTCCCGAGGGAATTGCCCGGCTCAAAGAGTTGGTGGCTGAGCTCCACATCCCCTGCACGCTGGTACTCGCTGGCCTAGACGAGAAGCTCAATGATGTGGGCTATATCGTTCCCGGGCTTGGCGACGCCGGTGATCGTTTGTACGGCGTCGTGTGAGCTGAGTTAGTAGTAGTAAGGGAAGCGGCTCCAGTTGGGAGGACGCTTTTCGAGGAAAGCGTCGCGCCCTTCGACTGCCTCGTCGGTCATGTACGCCAGCCTGGTGGATTCCCCGGCAAAAACCTGTTGGCCGATGAGTCCGTCATCGATCGCATTAAAGGCGAACTTCAACATCCGCTGAGCGGTTGGACTCTTACTGCAGATGATCTTCGCCCACTCCAGCCCCACAGTCTCAAGATCGGCGTGCGGCAATACCCGGTTCACCATGCCCATCCGGTACGCGTCCTCAGCGGTGTAGGTCTCACCGAGGAAGAAGATTTCGCGCGCCACCTTCTGGCCGACCTGCCGTGCCAAGTACGCGGATCCAAAGCCGCCATCGAATGAGCCGACATCGGCATCGGTCTGCTTGAAGCGGGCATGCTCGGCACTGGCCAGGCTCAGATCACAGACCACGTGCAGACTGTGCCCTCCGCCAGCTGCCCAGCCGTTGACCAAGGCGATCACGACCTTGGGCATGAAGCGGATCAGCCGCTGGACCTCGAGAATGTGCAGCCGTCCGAGCGCCGCGGCATCAGGCGTTTCCGCCGACTCGTACTGATATCCGGCACGGCCGCGGATCCGCTGATCGCCGCCGCTGCAGAATGCCCATCCGCCGTCTTTGGGCGACGGCCCGTTTCCGGTGAGCAACACCGCCCCGACGTCTGAGGACGTCCGAGCGTGGTCCAGTGCGGCAAAGAGTTCATCCACGGTGTGCGGACGGAACGCATTGCGTACCTCGGGCCGGTCGAAGGCAATCCGTACCACTGGAACCTCATTGGCCCGGTGATAAGTGATGTCGGTGAAGTCGAAACCTTTCACCGAATGCCACAGGTCAGGCGTAAACGGGCTGGTCACGCCCTAAAGTTAGCGGGCTCGCGCTCCTGATCATCATGGCGATGCCGTACCTGCCAGGTGATGTAGCCTGCCAGGCCGGCAAGCAAAGCCACCAGGCTGAGAACGGCAACCGGTGGTGAAAGCTCATACATCCGCCGCCAGGCGGCGAAGGTCACAAATCCCACCGTGGCATAGAGGAATGCCCAGATGATCGAGCCAATGATCAGCGCGGGAAGGTAGCGGCGCAACGGCATTCGCAGCGCCCCTGCCGCCAGATTGACCAGCGTCTGGATGCCGACCGTCAGGAACGACCCGATGACGACCGGCGCTCCCCAGCGAGCGACAACCTGCTGGATGCGAGCGAACCGCGGGAGAGACATGGCACGTGACAGCCGCGTTCGGCGCGCGCCGGCCTGAGCCGCTCGGCCAATCGCGTACGTGCCACCCGCTCGAAGCAGAACGACGACGAACAACGCAGCAACCGCAACCGGATAAGGCCAGTCCTTCAGAAACTCCAAGTCCACCTATTCGCCCATCGATTCGCCCATCGAGACGACTGAGCTGCCCAGTCAACGCAATGATCGCCACCGTGGGCAAATCGGCCAGATCCAAGGGCTTCTAGGACTCAGGCTCGGTAATCGGCTTTGGAGCGTGTAACCCACGATGGAGCTCGTAGGCTCGTGCATTCCCCGGAGAGTCTGGATCGTCGACGATCGGCTTGTCTGCCATGAACAGCCGGATTACGTTCGACAGCTCTCCAGGATGAGAGAAGTTGATCGCATGGGCAGCCCCATCGATGACGACAAAGATGCCGTGGTGTTCCGCCTTGCTGGCGACTTCTTGAATGCGTGCCGGGCCGGGAAGCAGTGGGTCCCGGCTGCCCGCAACGACGAGCGTGGGCTTGTCCAAAGCGAGCAGCCGGTCCAACGATGGATACTGCGTGAGCGCTCGGAACATCCGGAACGTACTCGGAACGCCGAATCGTAGATAGTCCGGAACTGCAACGCGGAGCAGCCGAACCGGTTCGCGGAGGCCGTCGTAGCTGAGTTGGCGCACCGCACGCGGTAGCGGTTGGTTGTGAATGCCGCCAGCAGGCGAGACCAAGATGGCCCGCTCCAGCCGATCCGGATAGGAGTAGGCGAATTCACAGATCACTGGACATCCCATGGAGTTGCCGACCAAGGTGACCTTGTCGATGCCTTGGGTGTCCAGGAATGCGGCCGCCGCGTGTGCGAGCTCGTTGACGGTGAGCGGTTCGATCGCGTTTCCGCTCCGCCCGAATCCGGGCAGGTCGGGTACCAAGGTATGGAATTCCGCGGCCAGCGCTTCTGCGGTTGGCAGCAGGTATTGACCTGAAAGTCCGAACCCGTGCAAATGCATCATGACTGGTGCGTCGGGAGGATGCGGCGACTCGCGGTAGAAGACGTCGACGCCATCGATCGTGGTCCAACGTTCGGCCAATCGAGACGCCGGCCTCGAGAAGCGCCGCCGCGTGCCACGATGTGCCCGAGCCGAGGTTCTCCGCTTCGCGACCGCCGGGCCGTGCTCTGAGGCCGACATCAGGAGCTCGCGAGAACTTTGTGCTTCAACTGGTCGAACTCAGCCTGGTTGATCGCCCCCTGGTCGAGCAGCTTTTGGGCGGAGGCGATCTGATCGGCTGGGTCAGCCATGCTGATGATCGTGGGTGGCACGTACGCCCCTTCGTCTCTGCGCGGACCGCCTTGCGCCTCCTGACGACGCTCGGCCATTCCCCCACCCCGGGCGATCACATAGATCAAAAGGCTCAAGAACGGCACGATGATCAGGAAAATGATCCAGATCGCCTTCCACCAGCCACTGAGATTCCCATCTCGGAACAGGTCGACGATGACCTGAAACAACACGATGAGGTAGCAGGCGAAAACGAACGCCTCCACCAACAGCCAGAAGAAACTCGAGAAGCCCACAGCAACCTCCGTCTCGGGTCGGACTCGCCCCGAGTATGGCGCTGTCGGATTATGCGCACATCACTCTCTAGGGGTGAGTCTTTCGCCACCGCTGAGCGTGAATCCACCGCATTCGACCGAGCACTGGTAGACATGGGCGAATGGGGAGTCACGTCATTGTTGCTGGGGCAGGGATTGTTGGGCTGGCGACAGCCCATGAGTTAACTCGACGAGGACACGCGGTCACCGTCTTGGAGAAGGAGTCAGGGCTCGGCCAACACCAGACCGGCCACAACTCTGGTGTCATTCACTCGGGCCTCTATTACCGACCCGGCAGCCTCAAGGCAACGCTTGGCACGGCTGGAGCGAGCTCGATGCGGCGCTTTGCCGAAGAGAACGGTGTCTTCGTCGACATCTGCGGCAAGCTCGTCGTGGCAACCGAACCATCCCAACTGCCAGCACTCACCGAGCTGTACCGCCGTGGTCAGGCGAACGGCGTGCCGTGCACCATGATCGACGCCGATAAGGCCAAAGAGTATGAGCCGTACGTCTCAGCCGTGTCAGCGGTGCGCGTTGAATCCACCGGCATCGTCGACTTTCGTGGGGTTTGTGACGTGTTGCGACGGCGCATTGAAGAGGCTGGCAGCGAAGTGCGCTTTGGGCAGCAGATCGTCGGTATCGCTTCGCGTCCGGACGCGGTCACGATTACGACCAAGATCGGCGAGTTTCGCGGAGATCAGTTCGTCAACTGCGCCGGCTTGCATAGTGATCGCTTGGCCCGCCTGGCGGGATTGCAACCAGAGGTCCGAATCATTCCCTTCCGTGGCGAGTACTACGAGCTGACGCCGCAGACCTCGTACCTGGTGAAGGGGCTGATCTACCCGGTGCCCGAGGCATCCTTCCCCTTCCTGGGCGTCCACCTGACCCGGATGATCAACGGATCGATACATGCCGGTCCTAATGCGATCTTCGCATTGGCGCGGGAGGGCTACACCAAGCTCAAGATCAATCCGCGGGACGTTCTGGACAGTCTGCGGTGGCCTGGCCTGTGGAGGTTGGGCAAGCGGTATTGGCGGACTGGCATCGATGAGGCCACAAGATCATTTTCCGAGAAGCGATTCCTGGCCAGTCTGCGGGAGCTCGTTCCCAATCTTCCCGATGACTGTCTGTTGCCGGCCCACGCCGGTGTCCGAGCGCAGGCGCTACGCCGCGACGGACTGTTGGTCGACGATTTCTATTACGAGCGGGCGCCTCGCCAGGTCCATGTGCTCAACGCGCCCTCGCCGGCTGCTACTGCGTCGCTGGAGATCGCCAAACAGATCGCCGATGAGCTAGCGACGGTCTCCTGATCTTCGGCGACGCACCAGCCACGCGGTCAGGCCAACAGCAGCTGCGCCACCCACAGCTCCGGCGAAGATCTTGCCGCGCGGTGAACTTTTCGTAACCGGCTCAATCTCCTCAGCCTTCTTACCGTCGAGCAATGTGACGGTGCCCGCATCACCGTCCACCTTGATCATCTGCCCACTGTGAATCCGCCGGGTCGCGACAGCCGTACCGAGCACCGCTGGAATGCCGTACTCCCGTGCCACGATCGAGCTGTGACTCAGCGGCCCTCCAATGTCGGTCACTACGCCAGAGGCCATAGCAAACAACGATGTCCACGCGGGCGTCGTGATGCTCGCCACCAGTACGTCGCCGGGCTGCATCTGGCCAAAGTCTTGTGGCCCTGCCAACACCCGAGCAGGGGCGGTGATGGTTCCCATGCTTCCAGCAATGCCCTTGATCAGGTCGCCCGTCTGCTCCTCAGATGCCGCCGGCAGCCACCTGCGCCACATGTCGCCCCAGCCGCCCTTGGGCAATAGCTGAGGCGGCGTTGCCCTGCGCTGCCCGCGCCACAGCACCTTTCGTTGTTCGACTTGATCGACCAGGCTGCCTCGCGTTTCATCGATTTCACTGCGGCGCAGCCAGAAGACATCGTCCGGTTCGGCGATCACCCCGGCAGCCTGGAGCCGCCGGCCGATCTCGCGGAGCATGCGGCGGACCTGCGGCCAGGCCAGGCCCACGTCGGCAAGCGCGTCCTCGCGTACCGGCGCGACGCTTTGTGCCCAGTGCAGCAACCTGCGGAAGGTCCTGGCCCGTACCGGATCCAGCCGTGCCAGTGCGACGGCCGTCGCTTGCTCCCGGCGGGTCGCCAATCTCCGCTGCCGTTGGTACGGGTCGGAGCCCTTTCCGCTCACAAAGAACCGCAAGGTCTCGAGCAGCGGAATCGGATCATCGGCCGGCACCGGGTTGGCAAAGTCAAGGTTGTACACGGTGTGCCCGTACGCGTTGAGGTGTGCCTGGAAGCGGTTGTGCCACTCATGCCAGAACGAATCGTCCGATGTGGCGGCCCGCTGCAGAAATTCCCGTGGCTGCAGCGAGAAGACCGACTCGGCCAGCTCCGGCTGATCACGGGTCCAGGTTGCGAGGTCATATAGGGACTTCTCGGCTCGAATCGGTTCGCTGTCGAAGCCGAGCACGAACACCTGAGCGGGAGGATCATCCTTCTGGCGTACGACTGCGTCGTACAACCAGGTGAACAAGATCTCGCTGGTGGCCGCGATGGGAATGATCGCCTGTACCGAGGTGTAGTACTCGGCGGCCGCATCGACCAGCTCTTCCACGCCGGTCAGCAGTTGGGCAGTGGTCATCCCATCCAGGTCACGGGCAGTCCAATCGCTCACAATCCGGCGGTACTTCGGATGGGAGTAGTTGCGCCAGCGGGGTTGGCTGGCCCCAGCAAACATCGCCCGAAACGCCTTCGGGCTCTTCCACATCAGCCGTACCATGCCGGAGCGTGAGTAGCCGTAGTAGGCGTATCCATTGATCGTCGGCAACCCGACATCGTCGTCACGGATGAGGTCCTCGCCGATGAACTCCCGAAACAGGCTCTGCAGCGAACGAGTCACAGCGCCATCGATCATGTCCGCGAACAGCGGGCTAAGCGGATCGGGAAGCTGTTCCACGATGCTGGCCCGGACGTACATGGCGGTGGGGTCCGGCACAGTCCAGTCGGTCGGCATCGGACCCTCAGCCTCGGGGAGGGCTGTGATGGGCCGAGATTGGACGAGAAAGAACTGTCCGTCAGCACGGGCCCATTCAATGTCTTGGGGTGC
The DNA here is from genome assembly GCA_046744405.1 of Actinomycetota bacterium. Taxonomy (GTDB): domain Bacteria; phylum Actinomycetota; class Actinomycetes; order Propionibacteriales; family Propionibacteriaceae; genus Microlunatus. Next base: position 1,645 of record JBKPEY010000503.1, on the reverse strand, counting down.
TCCGTAGTGGTTTTCGATGCGAGTCCCGTACGCAGCAAGTTCTGCGGCGTCGGATTCGCTGAGCACCGGCTGTTTGCGCTGTTCGGCAGGCACCGGCTGTTCGTGAGTACGCTGCTCGGCGCGAACCGTCATGACCGCTTTGTCAGCTGTTTCAGTTGCGATCACCGTGCCATCCGGCTTACGCACCACGAGATTGTCGGTATTGACCGACCCGCTCACCACCGACTCGCCAAGGCCCCAGGCAGCACTGATCACTGCCTCGTCGCGGCGACCATTGCTCGGGTTGGCGGTGAACATAACCCCCGCCGCGTCGGCATCGACCAATTGCTGAACGACGACGGCAAGGCTGACCGTCGCAGGATCGATGCCTTGACGAGCCCGGTACGCCATGGCACGCGCGGTCCACAGTGAGGCCCAACAATCGCGGACCGCAGTAAGTAGATCCTCCAAGCCGCGCACGTTGAGATAGGTGTCCTGCTGACCAGCGAAGCTTGCCTCCGGGAGGTCCTCCGCAGTCGCCGAGGATCGAACGGCGACCGGCAAGTCAGCGCCAAGGCCGGTGTACGCCGCCGCGATCTCCGCGCGGAGGGGATCGGAAACCTTCTCAGAAAACAGAGCTCGAATCTGGCCGGAGGCATTGTCGTAACCAGCCGGATCATCGGTGGCTGCCGCAAGCGAAGCGATCTTGTCGGCCAGCTGATGCTCAGCGACGTAGGACCGGTAGGCGTCGGTGATGATCACGAAGCCGGGCGGTACCGGCAAGCCGGCGCGGGTCAGCTCACCCAGGTTGGCACCCTTGCCGCCTGCCTGCTCGATGTCGTCCCGGCCTAGCTCGTCAAACCTCTTAATGAACATGGGGCAGTTTCCTCGAGAAAGATCATGAGCCGTCTGAGATGAATCTACCCACGGCCGATGAACGGCATCTTGGTCGCCATCACCGTCATGGTCGCGACATTGCTATCCAGCGGCAGGCTCGCCATGTACACCACAGCACGCGCAACCTCCTCCGCGGGCATCCGTGGCTCTGGTCGCACCGTGCCGTCGGCCTGCAGCTCGCCCTCAGCGGTCTGCGCTGTCAGGACGGTGGCGGCGTTGCCGACATCGATCTGGCCGCAGGCGATGTCGTAAGGGCGTCCGTCCAGATCTGTGGACTTGGTCAGGCCGGTGATCGCATGCTTGGTGGCGGTATAGGCAAGCGATCGGGGACGCGGCGAATGTGCCGAGATGGAGCCGTTGTTGAGAATGCGGCCGCCCTGAGGCTGCTGGCGACGCATGATGCCGAACGCCTCCCGGGTACAGAGGAAGACGCCCGTCAGATTGACGTTCACAACAGCCTGCCACTCCTCCAGCGAGATCTCGTCCGGGTCGCGTGGCGGCGCGCCCATACCGGCGTTGTTGAAAAGCAGATCAACTCGACCGTGTCGGGTGACGGTGCTCTGGAACAGGTTGCGTACCGACTCCTCGTCGGTCACATCTGTCGCGACAGGGTCAAGTGCCAGATCTGGATGAGCACCCGCAAGCTCCTCCAGCGGCGTACGCCGCCGGGCAGCCACTACTACTGTCCAACCATCCCTTGCCAGAGCGATCGCTGCGGCAGCGCCAATTCCGGTGCCCCCTCCGCTTACTACGGCTACCTTCGCCATCC
>JBKPEY010000560.1:0-3938 GCA_046744405.1 Actinomycetota bacterium | reverse complement strand
ACCCGGCTCTGCGTCGTCGATCCGGAGGGTTCGGCGTTCTATGCCGGATGGCAGAACCGGGATTCAGCGGTAACTGCGGCAGGATCCAAGATCGAAGGGATCGGTCGACCGCGCGTCGAGCCCAGCTTCGTACCTTCGCTGGTCGATCGGATGATCTCCGTGCCGGATGCCGCCTCCATCGCTGCCATGCGATGGTGCACCCACAAGCTGGACCGCTGGGTCGGTGGGTCGACCGGCACCAATATGTGGGGTGCGCTGCAGTTGATTGCCGAGATGAAGGCCGAGGGTAGACGTGGCAGTGTGGTCACCCTGCTGTGCGACGACGGTCGGCGTTATTCCCATACCTATTACGACGACCCCTGGGTCGCCCAGCGCGGTTGGAACCTTGCTCCGTACCAGGCGATGCTCGCCTCGTTCGAGGCATCAGGGGTCTGGCCGAGTGACACGGCCTAAGGTCCATTCCCTACTCATGCCCTGGCCAAGACAAGGAAGCGATGCGAGATCGCTTCGATCGCGCCATCGCTGTATAGGACCAGCTCGGATTTTCAGCAGAGTGGCGTTCTGGAAGCAGTCGGCTCCCCAGTAGGCCTCAACATGGAGGCGAAGACCTTCGGCCACCAGCTGCTCGAATTCCACCATCTAGGTAGGTTTCCTCGCGGAGTCAGGCGAATCCGAGGACGCCCAGTACCAGACCAGTGGCGAAGCCGATGGCGCAGATGAGCTCGGCGAGGCTGGTGGCTTTGAGTACACCGATCAGCGTCGGACCAAAGTCGGCGCGATTGGCGCCCCCGGACATGACGATGCGGACGGCGGGAACGATCAAGACCAGGCCGGCGAGTCCGAGCAGTGCCCACCAGGTCGTGAGGTATGCCACGAAGCTGATCATCAAGGCGCTGAGCGTCACCAAGATCACGTACAGGCCCCGCGTCCGAGCATCCCCCAACCGGGTTGCCAGGGTGCGCTTGCCGACCTGTGCATCGCCGCGGATGTCTCGGAGATTGTTGGCAACCAAGATCGCGCACGCCAGCGCGCCGACCCAGACGCCGGTAAGCAGTGTGGCGAGGGATACCCGGCCGACTTGCACGTACGCGGTGCCGCAGACAGCCACCAGGCCGAAGAAGACAAAGACAGAGACCTCGCCAAGTCCGGCATATCCATACGGTCGCTTGCCGCCAGTGTAGTACCAGGCAGCTAGCACACACGCCACACCCACAGCGAGCAGCCACCATTGCTGAGTCAGAATCACCAGCGCAAGGCCCGCGAGGCCGGCAATACCGAAGCAGACAAACGCCGCTCGTTTCACCACTGGGGGCGACGCCAGACCAGAGCCCACGAGTCGCAGCGGACCGACCCGGGCGGCGTCGGTGCCGCGGATGCCATCGGAATAGTCATTGGCGTAGTTGACACCGATCTGGAGCGCAACACTGACCACCAGTGCCAAGATCGCCGCCAGCCACCAGGCACCGTGCTCGAAGACCGCCAGGCCTGTCCCGGCGATGACCGGAGAGCAGGCTGCAGGCAGTGTGCGCGGCCGTGCTCCGGCGAGCCACTGTGTCGCGGTCGGTCGCGGAGCTGTTTCGGCGGTCACACCGGCGCCTGCCGCTCACTGAGCATCTTTGTGATCATGGACCGAATGACGACCCGATCCGGTTTGCCGCTCGCCAGCCACGGGAGCGGATCAAGATGGATGAGTTCGCGTGGCATGGCGTACATCGGCAGCGATTCGCATACAGCACCCTGGAGGTTATCCAGCGGGGCAGTCGAATCTGATACGGCAACGATGAGCGTGCCCCAGATGGCGTCCGGAATGCCAAGCACCACAGCCCGAGCGCCTCGTTGGGCTGCCCAGCGCTGCACACAACGCTCCACCTCGCCAAGATCAACTTTGTGGCCGCCAGTGATCACGATGTCATCGATTCGGCCGAGCACAAGCAGCCGGCCGGCTTGCCAGCGACCGCGGTCTTGAGTGCGAAAGCAGCCATCAATCAGAGTCCCAGCGGTCAGATCTGGGCGTAGCCGGTAGCCGCTGAAGAGGCTGGGACCGCTGATCATGATTCGACCGCCGTCGTCGAGTGCAACGTCGACGGTCCTCAGCGGTTGCCCGTTGTAGACGCAGCCGCCGCAGGTCTCACTCATCCCGTACGTGGTCACGACTCTGATTCCCTGGCTCATGGCCCGCTCCACCAATGCGGTGTCCGTCGGGCCACCCCCGACCAAAACCGAACTAAAGCTGGCCAAAGCCTCGCTTACATCCGGACGCTGTAACGCACGATCCAGCTGTGCCGGAACCAAAGAGACATAGCGTCGCTCGGCCAGCCGGGCAGTCACCTCCGGCAGATCTGTCAGATCGGAACGCGCTGACAACGCGCGGGTGCCGGCAAGAGCTGAACGGGCAAGCACCATGAGTCCGGCGACGTAATGCGGAGGCAGGGCAAGCACCCAATCACCGACCCCGCCAAGGCGGTCATGGGTCGCCTCGACCGATGCCCGAATCGCTGCCCGAGACAGCACAACACCCTTCGGTGCTCCGGTTGAGCCCGACGTTGCGACCACCGCCGCTGCGTCTACTTCGCTAACAGGCTGAGTGGGCTGCAGCATCGTGATCACCTGACCCCGCTCAATCGAGGCTGCCGGAAGCGGCGCGATCGGTGGACCGCCGTGCAACGACTCGGCCAGCGACGCCGCGACTTCACTAGATTCCACCGTTCGGAGCTGAACGGGCGGAGCTGCTCTCACGGCGACCAGGCTAACCAGTCCTGCACGTAGAGAGCGTCTCTGAACTGGATCAGCGCGTCAGTGGTGGTGGTCGTGCCGGCCGAGCGTCTCCTCCGGAGTCGCGCCGGGGCGGGTCCACTGCGCCGTCGGCCGGCTGGTTGGGCCCCAGGTGGCGTTCCCGTCGGCGTCCGTACGCCAGTACCAGCACGAGTGGCGCCCCTCGGGCCAGCCTTCGGGGTTGTCCTGCCACGTCTCATCGCGGCCATAGGGCGTCATGTCAAGCAGCCCGAGGGTCGTGTCGGACGGCTCGTTGCCACGGCCGGTCGTGGAGTAGGTAAGGAAGACCCGGTCGCCGTCGCGCAGAAAACACATGATGTGCCCTTCCTCAGCCAGCAGTGCCGCCTCCACGCCCCGTACCGAGTACCAGGGCTGGGTGTAACCCATGAATTCGACATAGGAGGCCACCTCCTCCCAGCGCCCGGAGGTCAGGATGGCGAACGAGACGCCGCGGGCGTTGAGGTAGACGGCGTCCTTCAGGTGCCAGACGTTGAAGGTGCAGCCTTCGCACTGGCCCTGAGGCGGTGCGCCGTCGTACCACATCGAGTGGTAGACCAAGAGCTCATCGCGGCCTTGGAACAGGTTCAGGAACGGGACCGGGCCACCGCGCCCGACGACCTCGACCGTCCCGTCGACCTCCACCATTGGCAGCCGGCGTCGGGCCGCGGCGAGGGCGTCGCCCTCGCGGGTGTGGGCCTTCTCGCGGACCAGGAGCTCGCTCCGGGCGGCCTGCCAGGTGGCTAGATCAACAACTGGTGGGCGGCCGGGCAGCGCGGTTGTCGGTTCACTCGGCGTGGTCGTCATTGTGTCCTCCTTGATGTCTCGTGCCGGTGTGATTGGGTCCCGCCGGGCACCGTCGTAGACGTCCTACGACAGAACAGACTCCTGACCCGTCCGGAACTCATCGCGGCGAGGCCCCGACCGAGCCGGCACGGACCACGGCGGGATGACAAATTCACAGACGCGCTCTTAGGCAAGATTGAGACTGTGTCGGACCTGCCATCTTGCTATGCGCTTGGCTTGCATACGCGCTTTCGCGGCATCACCGAACGTCAGGGCATGGTATGGCGCGGTGCCGTGGGCTGGGGAGAGTGGAGCCCATTTCTCGATTACCGTGGAACCGAGCTGGTGCCCTGGCTGCGGGCCGCCGACGAGGCGGCCGAGCG
>JBKPEY010000335.1:0-5187 GCA_046744405.1 Actinomycetota bacterium | reverse complement strand
GCATTGGTCGGAAATTTGAGCTGCGCCCGAGACGGTGAAATCAGCGAGGCTCGCCTCGTACGCTGGTGCGCTCGGTCGCGTGAGGATGCGCCTCGGCGAGCTGGTCCCCCGGACACAGCACGAGCAGCGACTTGCCCTCATGAGGCTGTAGAGAGATCGGGAAGGTGTGTAAATCGTCGATCTCACCGACTTGCTGATCGGTGAACATGTCAACCAGCACGCTGCCTGGTACCAGGTGCTCGGAATGGACGCTGCCGGTAATCGGCTGTGCCGAGAAATTCAGCACCGTGACGTGCTCGGCATCGATCAGCTGGTGCACCATCACCAGCATGGCCTTGTTGGAGACTTGCGGCACATCGAGCTGGACCGCAGTGGAAATCCCATACCGCTTTCGGACGGCGAGAATTTCGGCCAGCCGGCGGGCAAATGAGGAGCTGTCCTCCAGCTGTGCCGGCAGCGAACCGTAGAGGCTCTCACCTCGAGGCATCTTCGACAGCGACTCGTTGGCATGCGGCCGATAGTCCATCAGGTCGTACGCCGCACGGTGGATCCAGCGTGTATCGCCATCCGCCAGCAGCTGGCTGACCTGCTTGCGCTCCAAGGTGAGCAGGCCGCAAAGATCCCAGCCAGATAAGGCAAAAACACCCGGCTGTAGTGCATTGAACATAGCCAGCAACAGATGTGCCTGCTTGATCTGGTCGACTTGCTCCCGAGTCAACTTGGCGACGCTGCTGAAGCCCAGCGAACCGGCGATGATGGTTGCGGTGGTGGACGCGATCCCGTTTTGGGTGAAGGTCGCGTTGTACGGCGCCGCATCCCCGGCAAGATGATCAAGGAGCTCTTGGCGCACTGTGACGGCCAGTTCATGGCCGGTAACGGGTTTGCTGCGGAAGGTGAAGGTGTCGCGGGCATGCAGCGTCTCGAAGTGCACCAGCTCATACGTCATCTCGTCGTGGTTTTGCAGCGCATGCACCAGTGAGGCTGGCTCGACTCCGTGCTTTCTCGACAAGTTGAGGGTCAGTCGGACAAACTCGGTGTCCCCAGTGGCCAGCGCGTGGTGATAGGCGGGCCGATTGACGAAGTCGTAGGAAAGATCGGCGCCCCGCTCGGCGGAGCTCTTGATGTCATCGATGGTGAGATTGAGCTCTTGAAAGGTGAAGCCGCCAACCTTGCGGACCATGCTGGCTATCAGCTGGTTCGCTGCCTCAGACAGGGGATGGCCCTCTGACCAGGCAGGTGAGTCTTCCGAGCTCTTCTCCACACCAAGGAAGCCGTTGGCGTCCAGTCGCAGTGCTCCACTGCCAAGATCACCAAGTGAGTGCAGCGCGTCGCCGATCACCAGTCGCATGCCGGCAAAGCTGGGATCAAGCCAGTTGATCGATGGCTGACCCTCTTTGAAGTAGTGCAGATATACCCAGCGCCGCTCTACACCATCTGGTCCCAGCACCGCTGCGGTCACGCTCCAGTTGGTGTCCTTGAACCCGGGCTCGTAGAAGATCACTCGTTGCATTCGGCCGATGATGTAGCCACGCTTAGCTAGTTGATCTTCGGCCTCGAGATCGAGGTTGATCGAGTCCCGGCCCTTCGAGACGGCCGGTAACAGGTGCCAGTCCTTTGGGTCGATCTCGACCATGTGGTAAATGCCGGGATAGTCGCCGACCTTCATCTCGGCCAACCGGAAGTCGGAGCCCTTTCCGGTGTGGCCCGGCACGATGTCATCGATCACCATTCCGAGGTGTCCGGCCGCCACCTCGCACATTCTGCGGAACTCATCCTCGGTTCCGAACGCGTCGTCGATCTGGGTACTGATCCGGTCGAAGTGCCCATCGACGCTGGGCGTCGGGTCCCAGCCGATCAGGCCACCGGCCTTCTTCACCGGACCGGTGTGAACGGCATCGATGCCGATCGCCTCAAAGGCCGTCCAAAGATCATCGTCACCCAGAGTTCCAAGAAAGGAACTGCCAGTCTTGGTGATCATGGAAATCGGGTACGCGGTGAACCAGACTGATGCCTTCTCGATTGCCGCTCGCGGATCCGGTTGGGCAAAGGGGTTCTGCCACATGCTGCCCTGGCCCGAGAACTGGGTCGCGAACGCCTTCGCGTCCTCCAACATCGACTCGTGGATAAGCCAGTCAACGTACGCCCGGTTGTCGCCGCTCGGCTTACCGGTCCGTTCAACCTTCGGTCTGAACTTGAAAAGATCACGAAGCCGTCCTCTTGGCCGCAGCCGGGCGGGACGTGCTGGATAGAACTGCTCGGCATAGCTGATTTCGCTTGCTTCGTGGGCCATCGGTCCCGAGTCCTCGGTCGCAGCCTGATCAGTCACGCCTGCCACTGGCGCAGGCCGGTCAGCTTCGCCTAAGCCGTAGTCACTTGTCTCGCTGATTTCGTACCCTTTCGGCGCCGGTTGATCGCCGTCATCAACTTCGCTCATGAGGCCCCCTGGTCGGCCGTCCGCCTCTGACATGGCGGACGCTGCTCAGGTTAGTAGTTGGCTAAGTTCGCACTTAGAGCTGGGCCTGCCAGCTTGGGCTGCCGAGCTTCGCCTCGATCTGCTGGTCAAGATCAATCCCGAGCTGCCGAGCGAGAATGGCGGCAGAAATCACGACTTCGGCGAGCTGGTCGCCTACCTCATCTGGAGGGCGGAAACCGAAGCCCTGGTTCATGGCTCGTCGCAAGCACTTCAAGCTTTCACCGGAACTTTCTGCCAGACGCAATCCGGTATCGGTCAGAGCGTCCTCGCGGTCACGATCCCGGAGACCATCGGCAAGGGCAATGATCCTCGGATCGGTCGCGGTCAACGCCAAATCCGGGTCGGGGTCACCGCCCAGAATAAGAAATTGGTAGCCAATGATCTCCGCTCGAAATCCACGCGCGCGTTCTCGCCGCTCACGAAGTTCGCTGTACACCACACCAGCGGCCCGGTGTAACAAGAACAACCCGCTCAGCTCATTCGGCGGCACATGGATCTGAAACTCGACGCCCAGACCGCGCGGCACGATGTAGCGATCGGTTGGAGGCACTAGCTCGACCCGGGACCGAGCCAGCGAGACGCATGCCCGCGGCTGCTCGGTATCTCGCACGGACGCGTACTCCACCTTCCAGCCGGCTTGGCTGAAGATCGACGCGGCGGCGTATGGGTCGTCGGTAGCGAGCAGGGGGGCAAGCATTCGTGACTCCAAGACGGTTGCGCTGATTCTCACTGTCGCACACCTGAGCCGCTGCGACGCGTGACGCGGCCGAGCGTTCGTGTTAACAGTTCGGTTGCTTGCCAGTGAGCTGTAGCACGACGCATAACGGCCTAGACTCGAGATTGATCATGCGGAGGCTTCCGAGGCGTACCGGCGAGGTGACCAGGTTCTGGAGGCTCGCATCCCTGGGTACGGCCCTGCTGCTGATGATCATCTTTGCGAGCTGCTCGAATCCGCCGACGCCGGCTCCCACAGAGACGGTCCGGGAACTGAGCTGGAGCCGAATCGCACTGCCGGAGTCGGTCGCGGCATCCTCGCTGGCCTCGATGGCTGACGAACTGCTGGTCGGAGGCCGCGCATCAGCCGGTGGAGATCACCCGGTGCTGTTTGTGGTGGATCCCTCAGGCTCTCCTCACCCGGTGCCGCTGCAACCGAATAGCCCGTACGCCAAGGTCGCCGACCTGGTCTCGGTAGCTGCCGGAAATGACAAGGTCGTCGCCCTGGGTGCGGCACATGGCGGAGCGCACGCGAACTTCCGCTGGACCGCGTGGTCAGGGTCCACCAAGCACCTGGACGACTACCCCCAGACCTTCGAGACTTTCGGCGGCCAGAGCGCTGGCAGCCTCCTGGACATCGTCTACACCTCCAAGGGACCGGCGATCGCCGGCAGCTGGGCCGCTCCAGCAGGCGGTTTGGATGCGGCCGTGTGGCTGCCTGTCGGCCAGCGCTGGATCCGCCAGAACTCCACTGGTACTGCGCTCGCGAACACACCGCAGGTTCAGGTCGCACCTCGGTCGGCAAGCGCGGCAGGCTCCGCCATGATCATCATGGGTTCCGTGATCACCTTCGGCGACGGCGCTGAGCAACGCGCGGCGGTCTGGACCTGGCCAACTCAGAAGAGTCCTTGGACACTTACGCAGCTCCCCGAGGCTGGCACGCACAGCGAGGCGCTCTCCAGCCGCTGCAGCCAGACCTGCTGGGTTTCAGGTCATGCCGACGCGCACGTGGCGCTGTGGAGCTTTGAACCCGGTCACGCCGACGGCACCGCAAGTCGGGACTCGACACTGCCGTCACTCGAGATCGACACCGACGGTCCGGGACCGAAAACCATCCTCTCCGGCGACCAGCCAGGCGTGATCTTCAGCTACAACGGCAATACCCGCCTGTTTGTGCACGACGACCAGAACGGCTGGCAAGCCTTCGCCGCACCGGCCGGCTCGGTCCTCGATGCCATCAGCGTTGCCGATCGGCTCTACGCGATCATCAAGATCAATGACGGTGTCGGGCTCTGGGCTACCGATCTGGCAACTACCCGACCGCGCTGATTCTGTTCAGGGCGCATCGAGAGCGGCGAGGGCGCGCAGCGCGAGCGGGTAGCCGGCCACCCCCAGGCCAACAATGATTCCGGCCGCCACGGGAGACACGTACGAAAGGTGGCGGAACGACTCTCGGCGGTAGACGTTCGAGATATGCACCTCGATCACCCGAGCACCCGATCCGCTGATCGCATCCTGGAGTGCGACGCTGGTGTGGGTGTACGCGGCAGCGTTCAGCACCACGCCAACTGCATCACCGACCGACTGCGCCTCTCCAGCCTCTTGGATCCAATCGACGAGTTCACCCTCTCGATTGGTGTGGCGAAACTCCAGAGTCCAGCCCAATTCCTCCGCCACTTCGCTGCAGGACCGCTCGACATCGGCCAAGGTTGCGTTGCCGTAGATCTCTGGCTCGCGCATCCCCAGCAGATTGAGGTTCGGGCCGTTCAGGACGTACGCGGAAGTCATGGAGGTACTCCATCATGGGCGTGCTGGCTATAGACGCGGGTACCGACAAAGACCTCCCGCGGCAGTCGGTCTTCGCTGGTTACCTCAGCGACAGAGCGTGGCCGGAACCCCGCATCAGCAAGAACCGTGAGCCACAAGGCGCGCGGAAAGAGGCCGAATTCGTGTGTGTCATGTGCCATCGTCACGGTGCCGTCGGCAGTCCGCAGCAAGAA
>JBKPEY010000010.1:0-1929 GCA_046744405.1 Actinomycetota bacterium | reverse complement strand
TTCACCTGTGTCTCGCCGGTGCCCCGGCACTTCGTCAGACGCCGCAGATACGCTCGAATCCATGTGCGGACGCTATGCAACCTCCGCCAGCCCTCAGGATCTGATGGAGGAGTTCGAGGTTGACGACCTGTTCGAGGGCCTACCAGGCCCGGATTACAACGTCGCTCCGACCGTAGCGGTGCCTGCCATTTTCGAGCGTCGCGTCAAAGACACCGGTGAGGTTCGGCGGCGGCTGGCTCCGTTGGTTTGGGGGCTGGTCCCCTCATGGGCGAAAGACCCCTCGATCGGCTCGCGGATGATCAATGCTCGACTTGAAACGGTGGCTGAAAAGCCTGCGTTTCGGCGGGCATTCAGCGCTCGCCGCTGCATCTTGCCCGCCGACGGCTTCTATGAGTGGTACGCCGCTGAGCCAGCAGCCGGCGGACGGGGCCGAGGCAAGCCACGCAAACAGCCCTTCTTCATCCATCGATCCGATGGCGGCCTTCTGGTTATGGCGGGCCTCTACGAGATCTGGCGCGACCCTCGCAAGTCGCCCGAGGATGACTCGGCCTGGTTGCGCACCTGCTCCGTGATCACCACAGAGGCGACCGACGCCGCAGGGCACATCCATGATCGGATGCCGATGGTGATCACTCGCGACGCAATCGATGCATGGCTGGATCCAGAGACCACCGACCCGGAGCGCGCACTGGAGCTGCTCCAGGTGACAGAAGCGTCGGCCTTGGAGGCGTACGCGGTCTCCACCGAAGTCAATAGCGTGGAGAACAACAATCCTTCCCTCGTTGAGCCCCTTGCCAGCGAACCGGAGCAGCAGCATGATCAGGAGACGCTGATCTAATCATGGCGTCGACTATCGTCCCGGTGGATACGCCTCAGGGGCCGGGCAGGTGGTTTCTTGATCTTGCTGACCAGCCGAGCTCAATTCTGGCGCTAGGCCACGGCGCCGGTGGCGGCATTGGATCTAGTGATCTTGAACTGCTGGCTCGCAGCTTGCCTGAGCGCGGCACCAGTGTGGTGCGGTTCGAGCAACCCTGGCGTACGGCGGCCCGAAAGACGGGCGCACCGCCGCCGCGACTGGACGAGGCGTGGGTGGCGGCACTGGAATGGCTTACCAGCCAGGACTGGGCTCGGTACCCGGTACTTGTGGGCGGTCGGAGTGCGGGTGCGCGGGTGGCGTGCCGTACGGCGGCGCAGACAAATCCAATGGCGATCGTCTGTCTGGCATTTCCACTTCACCCTCCCGGCCGACCCGAGAAGTCTCGGCTGGCGGAGTTGTTGACGCCTCATGTGCCGAGGCTGGTTCTGCAGGGCAGCAAGGACAGCTTTGGCACGGCAGACGAGATTCGCACAGCAATCGGTGAAACTTTCGGAGTGACCGTCGTGGAGCTGCTGGACGCCGACCATGGATTCCGTATTGGGAAGTCGTCGGCGATGTCACCAGCTGATCTCGGTATGATGCTCATCACCCAAGTCAGCCGATTCATCGCAGCTGAGCTGGGAATAACGACCCCATGACCGCGTTGCACATCACATGCCCCTACTGGTGGATGGCTTGGACGCTCAGTCGGTACTGCGCACCTCGCCACTACTCTCGTACGTGATGAGCATGCCTAGCGCCTCTGGTGCCGCTTCGGCCCCAACACCGGACATCGACTCGACGAGCACTGACCTTGGCGAGGTCGAGACAACTGACGAGCGACACGAGCGGTTCGAAAGAGACGCCTTGCAGTACCTCGATCAGCTTTACGCGGCTGCGCTGCGCATGACGCGTAATCCCGCAGACGCTGAGGACGTCGTCCAGGAGACCTATGCCAAGGCGTATGCGTCTTTTCACCAGTTCACCCCGGGCACGAATCTCAAGGCGTGGCTGTATCGGATCCTGACCAACACCTACATCAACTCGTATCGGAAGAGGCAGCGCGAGCCGCA
>JBKPEY010000188.1:0-5033 GCA_046744405.1 Actinomycetota bacterium | reverse complement strand
GTTCGCCACGCTGTTCGCCTACGTTGCCGGGGCCCCATTCCTTCTTCAGGAGCGGTACGGCCTGTCGCCGCAGACGTTCGGCCTGGCGTTCAGCGCCAATGCGGTTGGTCTGATTTTGATGACTCAGCTGAACCCGGTGCTTGTCGGCCGGTTCGGCCCGGTCCGGGTAATTTCGGTAGGCGTGCTGGCAGCGTTGACAGGAGCGGTCGCCTTACTGATCACTGCCTTGACCAACTTCGGCGGTCTTCTGGGCTTCATGCTGCCGCTGTTCTTCGTGGTCTCGGCGGCTGGTCTGTCCTTCCCGAACGCCCCTGCCATCGCGCTGAGCCGACACGGCGACATCGCCGGCACCGCCGCAGCCGTTCTGGGGGCGGTCCAGTTCATGATCGGCGGATCCATCGCCCCGCTGGTCGGCGCGCTCGACGATGGCACCCCACTACCGCTGGCTACGATCATTGTCTGCACCACCGGTCTTGCGGCGGGCATGTTCTGGTCGACGCGGCGGCGGATGCTCGACAGTGACGTTGGGTAGCGAGCGCACCGTGCTCGCAATTAGGGACTTATGCCTGGCGTGACCCCGGATAAGCCACTAGTAGGAGTTGATTAGTTGCTGGAACGCAGGTTCGTCGCGGATCGGATCCAGGTCGGAGTCGTCCTTTGCGGATTGGCGAAACTCCTCTGACATCTCGATAGCGTGCCCCAGGTGATCGAGCGCCTCACTTGTCCGGCCGCAGAGGCTCTCGCAGCAGGCGAGGTTGAAGAACAACATGGGGTACTGCGGACTGTCGGCGACAAGGATGCCTAGTCGGTCGGCGACCTCGGCGTACTTGCCCGCCCCGTAGAGCGGGACGAGTGGAGCCCAGAGTTCCCAGCCACGAGGCTCGTACGGCCTTCCCGGCGTGCCTTCCAGGGCGATGATGGCTGTTCCTCCCTCTTTGGCGGAGGCCGTTCGCTTCGTGCGGGGAGGGGCGAAAACGAAAGTTCCGGCCGGCGCGTCGACCAGGTCACCGTCAATCTCGAACACCGCATGGCCGCGAAGTACAAGAAAGAGCTCCTGGTCAGCACTGGGGTCGTCCTCGTCGTGCTCGTTAATGAGCCGGTCGCCCGCCGCGCCAGCAGTCCAAGCAGTCACTCCAAATGCCGTGATGCCCAAGTGGTGTCGGATCGGCCGATAGTGACAACCTGCATCGCTGAATTCCTCGATCTCATCCAGATGCGCCATCGCGTAATCAGCCATGAGCTCGTCCTTCTCTCTCCCCCCGACTACCGGAAGCTCTGACGCACGTTACAGCTGCTCTCGGACAAGTCTTCGTCGGTTGTCTTCGTCGGTTACTCATAGGCATGCCCGGTCCAACCGGGCACGACCCGCGCGGTCAGGTGGCGGTCGCGTGGTGAGCAACACGCCCAGATGGCCGCTGCTGAGCGACGCGATACTAGGTGCGTGGATGGCCCCATGACAGCAACGTCGGAAATGGTCGACACGGAACACCGCCGCGAGATATGGGCATTCTGCTACCAGATGCTGGGGTCGCCTTTCGACGCGGAGGACGCGGTACAAGAGGTGTACGAGCGGGTCTGGCGGGCTCGCGACACCTTCGATCCTGATCGAGGTACGCATGCGGCATGGACCTTTCGAATCGCCCGCAACGTCTGCCTAGATCGGCTGCGGAGCGCCACTCGGCGCATCCTGCCTCGTGATCTACAGGAGCCCGGCATCGACGTACGGGCGCCGCTCGTGCCCCGGTTTGATGTCCCGTGGCTCCAGCCCGCGCCGACCGGATGGTGCACGGCGGACGAGACCGCGGATGCTGTGATCCGCGGCACCGAGGTGCGACTGGCTGTCACAGCCCTGCTGCAGGCGCTGCCGGCCTCCCAGCGCGCGGTCTTTGTGCTTCGGGAGGTGCTTGGCTACTCGGCGGCCGAAACAGCCGAGGTACTGCAGCTCTCTGTTCCCGCAGTGAATTCGTCCTTCCAGCGAGCTCGGGCGGGGCTACGTGACACGACAACGCGACGATTCGACGACAACCTCCCCGATCCCGCCATCAGGCGCCGGCTAGAGACGGCCAAGGTCGAGGAGTTCGCTCACGCCCTCGAGTCTGCCGACGCGACCGCCTTAGAGCAGCTCGTGACCGCAGACGTGGTGCTCGAGATGCCGCCGGTTCCCACCTGGTCGAGAGGACGAGCCTCATACCGTGCGTTCATGGACCACCTGTTCGATTGGCGGGGCACCGATTGGACAACTCGGCCCATGTCCGCGAACGGCCAGCCGGCACTGCTTGTGTACCTGGTTGATGACGAGGGCGTCACGCCGCACTCGGTCCAGATGTTCGCCACGGGTGACAGCGGGTTGATCTCCCACGTCCTCGTCTACCGTGACTCGGCTCTGTTCCGATTGTTTGAGGCAGCCATCGATGACGATCGCGATGAGTTCGAGGCGTCCTTTTCGTAGAGAGCGGTGTAGCCACATCTACGAGACAGGAGCCCATCGTGGGAAAGCTCATCATCATCTCATTCATCACTCTCGACGGCGTCGTCGAGGATCCCGACGGCAGCGACGGCACCACATTCGGCGGATGGGCCATGCGGCATGGCCCAGGTGCAGTCGCTGGTGACAAGTTCAGGCTCGGACCGGTGCTGGACACCGCCACCTTGTTGTTCGGTCGACATACCTGGGAACATTTCAGCCGGCTGTGGCCGCGCCGGGACGACCCTTTCTCTACACAGATGAACCGCGCCTCCAAGGCCGTCGTCACCAGCCGTCCGCTGAATCTCGCGGCGTGGAGCAACTCCGCCGTCGTGAGCGAACCGGTGGAGGACTGGCTCGCTTACGTCCAGAGAGCTACCGATGTTGTTGTCATCGGAAGCACCCGATTGGTTGAGCGGCTCATGACCGCTGAGCTCGTCGATGAGTACAGGCTGCTCACCTTTCCCACCGCCATCGGCCAAGGACGACGTCTGTTCACCAAGCCCACCTTGTTGCAACTCGTGTCCAGCCAAGCCGGCGAACACACCGTCCTCACCATCCTGCGACCCGAAGGAGCGTCGGCATGATCCGGTTCCTTATCACCTACGACATACCGACCGACCCGACAGCATTCGATCGCCACTACCAAGAGGTGCACGTGCCACTGGCGCAGCAGCTCCCCGGCTTGATCGACTACACCGTCGTGCGCGATCCGCAGCAGGTTCGCGGCGCCGCGTACTACCAGATTGCCGAGCTCACCTGGCCGGATTGGGAGACGGCCCGCGCCGCCTTCGCGTCACCGCAGGGCCAGGCCACGGCAGCCGACATGGCCAACCTTGACGCTCCCACACGGAGCTGTTTGTACGAAGTCCCCTGATGGCGCAGACCGGTGTTCAGGCCACGACCACGAAGCAGCCTTGATCTTGACCAATGGTGATCGTCAAGCGCCACACTCCTAATTTTGGGAGCCGAAGAGTCCCTGGGTAAAACACTGGCAACCCCTTCACGGTCGCCAGCTGATCAACGCCTCTTCGTTGATGGACCTGAAAGTTGCCGTCCTGCCACGCACCGTCGATCAGCGCCGGAGCCGGCGCACCGTCACGGCTTGAGCCGGCCCACAGCTTCGTGCCCTGCGGCTGCGTCCAATGGCCTCGGTTCTCAGCGAACGGACCAGCGTGGATGCGACCGTCGACTGCCTCCAAATCCAGCTTCTGTGTGTCAACACACGCCGCGGCTGAAGCGGAGGGAAACGACTCAACTGTGCTCTGAGCAGGCTGCGAAGCAGAGGTTTCGCTGGTCGCGCTAGGCACCCGGGTGCACGCCGCCAAGGTTGCGAAAAGTACGGCGGCGAGACCGAATCCACTACCCACGCCGCTCAGGTCAGGCATGTCAGAAGTGTCTGCCCGTCACAGTGGTCCCCCAAGTCAGCTCATCGCGGACAGTGGAGCCAAGGTCACCCCAGGATTCAACGATCTTGCCGTCGGCGGTTCGATAGATCACCAACTCTTGCGTACGGATGACTCGCCCTGTTGCTGCTATTCCGCGGAACAGACCAGTGTGAGTGCCGGTCCCGTACAAGTGGGCAGCCAGCCACTGGTCGTCGACCAGCAGACGCTGCAGTTCCCACCGATAGTCAGGAAATGCGTCGACCACCGCCTGTAAGCCGGAGATGTCCGCTGAGTCCAACGGTTGGGCCGTTAACCTCGTTCGCGACGAACTCGCCAAGTTCGTCGAACCGATGCTGGTTGCATCGCTGGAGATAACGCTTGTAGAAGGTCAGCAGATCCTCCCGTTCTAGCCGCATGACCCACACTCTGCCGGTTCAGGCGAGCTCTCGCCTGCCGGCGATGACGTTGCTTCGATCGCATCAAGGTGGTTGATCAACAGTGATGATCAGTTCCGATCTAAAAACGATTGCCAAGCGCCGCGCACGGCAGGAATTCACACTCTGAACGTTGATCAATAATCCCTGCCGCAGCGCCGCCCACCTGTGTTGAGAGCGGCTCGAATCTGGCTGAGCCACTCTGTGCCCAGCTGACGCCCGTTTGGAAGTTCGTCGCCTCTATCCCAGCGCCAGGTTGTGATCATCGCCAGCACGAGGATCTGGCACTGGCGCAGCAGGTGATGATCAAGACCCGGATAGTGCCCGCTGACTTCTTCGGGCGCATGAGCGAGGTCGAACTCGACAGGTCCACGGCAACACGTCTCGAAATCTATGAACAGCAGCCGGTTCGTAGTAGGTCCACAGCGTGACCACGAAGCCGTCACGCTCATAGACGCGTGGCTCCACTCGAGACTCAAGAGCGGCTACCGGGCACCCCGACTCGGCGAGTCGTTGAGCAAGATCAACTTCAAACTGTGCGATCTGATGCGCTACCGGTGCCACTCGGGCGACGACGTCACAGGGCAGCACACGAAGAGTTAGCTTGTTCGAGTTGTGAAGGACAATCGCGTCGTCGACTGCCAGGTCAAGCGACGAGGCGATCGACATAGCCGCGGCCACCGCATGCGGGACCTCTGACGCCTGCATCTCACCGACGATACGAGCTGATCACCTGCCGCCCCGTCT
>JBKPEY010000333.1:0-4997 GCA_046744405.1 Actinomycetota bacterium | reverse complement strand
CGGGTTTGCCTCAGATGACCCGCATCTGGCTTCCCGGGCGGAGTCTCTTGGGGCCCGTTTAGTTGTCGCCGACCTCGCCGCTCGCGATGGCTCGCCGCGCCACGACCCACTCCGTTTAGCGTCCGCGTACGCCGAGATCTTGGGCGTCTAGCCGCTACGTCGACCGGTGGTGGGTGTCGGCTTCAGCGTGAGAAACCCACGTTCACCAAGCTTCCGAACGGTCTACGCAGGTTGCAACCTATGCAGACCGTAGGCAACCTGGGTTTACCTAGGTTCCCGCCAAAGCGCCGAGATACATGGGCCGGCTGTGTAATCATTCAGCAATGGCCATGACCGCCCAGGTGAAGTCAGAGCTGGCGACCATTAAGGTGACCAAGCCCTGTGATCGCAAATCGGAGGTTGCAGCAACACTCAGATTTGCCGGGGGTTTGCACATCGTGAGCGGTCGAATCGTCATCGAGGCTGAGCTGGACACCGGTGCCGCTGCCCGGCGGCTCAGAACCGATATCAACGAGGTCTTCGGTCATCCCAGCGAGCTGGTAATCGTCAACGGCTCAGGCTTGCGGCGAGGCACGCACTACGTGGTGCGGGTGATCAAAGATGGCGAGGCACTGGCGCGGCAGACCGGGCTGATCGACTCCCACGGCCGACCGGCTCGCGGGCTCCCGCCACAGGTGGTGAGCGGTGGGCTCTGCGATTGTATTGCCGCATGGCGTGGTGCCTTCTTGGCGCATGGTTCGCTGACCGAGCCGGGCCGTTCGATGGCCCTTGAGGTGACCTGCCCTGGTCCGGAGGCTGCGCTCGCTTTGGTCGGCGCCGCGCGTCGGCTCGGCATCCCGGCAAAGGCGCGCGAGGTCCGCAACGTTGATCGAGTGGTCATTCGCGACGGCGATGCCATCGCGGCGTTGTTGACCAAGCTCGGCGCACATGAGTCGCTGCTGGTCTGGGAGGAGCGACGGATGCGCCGTGAGGTGCGCGCCTCGGCAAACCGGCTGGCCAACTTCGATGACGCCAACTTGCGACGTTCAGCTCGCGCCGCAGTAGCTGCTGGTGCGCGAGTCGAGCGTGCACTGGAAATCCTCGGCGATGATGTTCCGGATCATCTGCGGGCGGCCGGCATGCTGCGCATCGAGAACAAGCAGGCAAGTTTGGAAGAGCTCGGTCAGATGCACCAGCCACCGTTGACCAAAGACGCTGTTGCGGGAAGGATCCGACGCCTGCTGGCAACTGCAGACAAGCGGGCGGCTGAGCTGGGGATACCCAATACCGAGGCCAATCTCAGTGCGGACATGCTCGAGGAGGAATAGCGTCGTCCTGCTCACATCACGTTCAGCAGGAAACCGGCGTTACGAGCAGCAGCTCAGGTTCGTTAAGGTGGTCTTTGGCCCCGATGCCCGTGGGACCTGGAACCCCCCGAAGGAGATCGTGATCATGACCGTCCGTGTTGGTATCAACGGCTTCGGCCGCATTGGCCGCAACTTTTACCGCGCGCTGCTCGCTTCCGGTGCCGATGTCGAGGTCGTGGCTTTCAACGACCTGTTCGATGACGACACCCAAGCTCACCTGTTGAAGTACGACTCCATCCTGGGCCGGCTCGATCTGCCGGTCGAAGTTGTTGAAGGTGGCATCAAGGTCGGCGACAAGGTAGTCAGGTCCTACGCCGAGCGTGATCCGGCCGCCCTCCCGTGGGGTGAGATCGGCGCCGACGTAGTGATCGAATCCACCGGCTTCTTTACCGATGCGACCAAGGCGAAGGCTCACCTCGATGCGGGCGCCAAGAAGGTGATCATCTCCGCGCCGGCCAAGAATGAGGATTGGACGGTGGTGATGGGGGTCAACGATGCCGATTACGACCCCGCGAAACACAACATCATCTCCAATGCGTCCTGCACCACAAACTGCCTGGCGCCCATGGCGAAAGCCCTCGACGAGGGTCTTGGCATCGTCAAGGGTTTGATGACGACCATCCACGCCTACACCCAAGATCAGAATCTGCAGGACGGACCGCACAAGGATCTGCGTCGAGCACGGGCGGCGGCGCTCAACATCGTGCCCACCTCAACCGGTGCGGCGAAGGCCATCGGCCTGGTGTTGCCGCAGCTGAAGGGCAAGCTAGACGGTTACGCCCTGCGCGTGCCAGTTCCGACTGGCTCTGCAACTGACCTGTCCATCGAAGCGCCGCGGGAGACCTCGGTCGAGGAAGTCAACGGCATCATGCAGGCGGCTGCCGATGGTCCGCTTAAGGGATACTTGAAGTACACCAGCGACCCGATCGTCTCGAGCGACATCGTGACCGATCCAAGCTCGTGCATCTTCGATTCCAAGCTCACCAAGGTGATTGGCAATCAGGTCAAGGTAGTCGGCTGGTACGACAACGAGTGGGGCTACTCCAACCGTCTCGTCGACCTGGTCGGCTTGGTCGGCCAGTCCCTCTGAGGGCTCAATCAGTTGTCGGTATCCCACGCTGCGTGGGATACCGGCGCTGTGCATGGCGTGCAACCCCGATACTTCGTACGCAGCCTGGATACAGCTTGCGCCTACGCCAGGTTCCAGCCGGCATGATCAATCCTGGAAGGATCAAGCGTGAAGTCAGTTTCTGACCTCGGTGACCTCAACGGCAAGCGGGTGTTGATCCGCTGTGACCTGAATGTGCCACTGGACGGGCAGACGATCACCGATGACGGACGCATTCGCGCTTCGTTGCCTACGCTCAACCAGCTCCGGGAAAAGGGCGCCAAGATCATCGTGCTCGCTCATCTGGGGCGGCCGAAGGGTCAGGTCAACCCCAAGTACTCGTTGGCTCCCGCGGCCACGCGATTGTCTGAGCTGCTGGGTGCAGAGGTCAACCTCGCCAAGGATGTCGTGGGGGAGTCGGCAAAAAGCGTCATCGAGAACCTCAGCAGTGGTGACGTCGCGATGCTGGAAAACGTTCGCTATGAGCCAGGCGAAGAGTCCAAGGACGATGCCGAACGCGGCGCGCTGGCCGACCGTTATGCGGCCTTCGGTGACGTATTCGTCTCTGACGGTTTCGGTGTTGTGCATCGCAAACAGGCTTCGGTGTACGACGTAGCCCAGCGGTTACCAAGCGCAGCCGGGGAGCTGGTGAAGGCCGAGGTCGAGGTACTCCAACAGCTCGTGGAATCGCCGGCCCGCCCCTACGTAGTGGTGCTGGGGGGTGCCAAGGTCTCCGACAAGCTCGGGGTGATCAGCAACCTGATCAAGACCGCGGACACCTTGGTGATCGGCGGCGGCATGGCCTTTACGTTCCTGGCTGCAGAGGGTTACGAGGTGGGCAAGAGCCTGCTCGAGGTTGATCAGATCAAGACCGTGCAGCGTTATCTCAACGCCGCTGCTTCTGGAGGCAAGCAGATCGTGTTGCCTTCCGATGTCGTGGTGGCGCCGGAAGCGGCCGCCGATGCCCAGCCAACAGTCGTGGCCGCTAATGCGATGCCGCCTGATCAGATCGGGCTCGACATCGGCCCGGACTCTGCCCGGGTCTTTGCCGGAGTGATCAGACATGCGAAGACCGTCTTCTGGAACGGGCCGATGGGCGTCGCGGAGTGGGAGAGCTTTGCGGCTGGAACCAAGGCTGTGGCGCAAGCACTCAGCGAAGTGGACGGACTCACAGTGATCGGTGGCGGTGACTCCGCCGCGGTGATTCGTGATCTTGGTTTCCGGGACGGCCAGTTCGGTCACATTTCGACCGGCGGCGGGGCCAGCTTGGAGTACCTGGAGGGCAAGAAGCTGCCAGGCTTAGCTGTTCTTGATGGTGGGATGTGACGATGACCCGCAAGCCGCTGATGGCCGGCAACTGGAAGATGAACCTCAACCACGTCGAGGCTGTCGGTCTTGTGCAGAAGCTGGCCTGGACGCTGGAGGACAAAAAGCACGACCCAGAGAAGTCTGAGGTAATCGTGCTGCCGCCATTTACCGATCTTCGGACCGTGCAGACGCTGGTGGACGGTGATCGCCTGGAGATTGGCTACGGAGCCCAGGACGTATCGGCGTTCGACAACGGCGCCTACACCGGTGACATCTCCGCCGACATGCTCGTAAAGCTCGGCTGCCGGTACGCGGTCGTCGGACACTCCGAACGGCGGCGCTTCCACGGTGAGGACGACAACATCGTGAATGCGAAGACCGTTAAGGCGGTCTCCCGTGGCATTGTTCCGATCGTCTGCGTCGGAGAGGGCCTAGCGGTTCGCCAGGAATTGCGCCAGGTGCCCGACACCCTGCAGCACGTGGAGGGCGCACTTGCTGGCCTCATGCCCGAACAGATTGCGCACCTCGTCATTGCGTACGAGCCGGTTTGGGCGATCGGCACTGGACGAGTTGCTACACCGGAGGACGCCCAGGAAGTCTGCGCAGCGATCCGCGGTTGGATTTCTCAGCGGTACGGCGGCGGCATCGCCGAGCAGATCAGGATCCTCTACGGCGGATCTGTCAATGCCAGCAACGTCGCCCCTCTGATGGCGGAGTCAGACATCGACGGCTGCCTTGTCGGCGCCGCCAGCTTGAAGGTCGATGAGTTCGCCGCTATTGCGCGGTTCTATGAGATGCCGATGTTCTGAACGTCCGGAATCCCAACGCTAGTGGAGTTTTTGACCAGTTTGGGAATCCGTGAGTTAGGCTAACGTCCGTGCTTCTCGTGCCCATGATGACCGTGCCGATTCTGATCTTCTCCATCATTTTGGTGATCACCAGCATCGCGCTCGCGTTATTCGTGCTGATGCACAAAGGCCGCGGCGGCGGTTTGTCCGACCTTTTCGGTGGTGGGATCTCTTCCTCCCTTGGTGGGTCATCGGTCGCAGAACGAAATCTCGACCGGCTCACCGTCATCATCGGAGTGGTCTGGTTAGCGGCAATTGTGGCGCTCAACTTGCTTTACAAGCTGGGTGCCTAACTGCTCACAACCACCGGCCGGTCACTTGGCTCGCAAGACACCGACTCATCCACAGCTAGGAAGGGCGAGGGAGAACGAACGTGGCTGGTGGAAG
>JBKPEY010000434.1:0-5485 GCA_046744405.1 Actinomycetota bacterium | reverse complement strand
CGCAACGCCTCCCTGCGGTTGAGCAGTCCATCCGCAAAATCTTCCGCCACCTCACCAACGAGGTAATTCCGCAACGCCATGCCAACCTCCTTGTTCGCTGACTCTCCTGGTTGAAACGATCGCCCCTCGGCGAATGTGCCTATCGCTTACGACGACAGCGATGCGGCAACCTACGTTCATTGGCGAAGAACCCTGTCGCGAAAACCCCGCACTGGTCGGATATTCGACCTCGAGAGTCAGCCGCAGACGTCTAAAAGTCCGCACTGGTCGGAAATTCGAGAGAGTACGCCCTCACAGTTCCGTCTAACGTCGAGGCCCGCGAGGCGTGACGCCAGGAGTCTCGAACGGAGGCGGCACTCCCCTGTGCAAGGCAAAGGCCGGCTGCCTGGCCCTGTGCCCGCACCAAATCGCACAAAACCACCAAACGCACTGCAAACTTTTGGCACAGGGCCAGGCAGTCGGCCTTAGCCGGGAAGGAGAAGTTACGAGCTACTTGTTCAGAGACGTGCCAGCCGAGCGCAGGTCCTCGCAGGCCTCGACCACGCGCTTCGCCATGCCTGCCTCGGCCACCTTCCCCCACGCCCGCGGGTCGTACGCCTTTTTGCTTCCTACCTCACCGTCCACCTTGAGTACACCGTCGTAGTTGGTGAACATGTGCCCGGCAGCGGGCCGGGTAAACGCGTACTGGGTGTCGGTGTCGATGTTCATCTTGACCACGCCGTAGTCGACCGCCGCCCTGATCTCCTCAAGGGTCGAGCCGGATCCGCCGTGGAACACCAGGTCGAACGGCCGCTCCTTGCCGATCTTGGCGCCGACCTCATCCTGAATGTCCTTCAGCACCTCAGGACGTAGTTTGACTGAGCCCGGCTTGTACACGCCATGCACGTTGCCGAAGGTCAGTGCGGTGATGTAGCGCCCCTTGTCACCACTGCCGAGGACCTCAACAGTCCGCAACCCATCCTCAACAGTCGTGTAGAGCTTGTCGTTGATCTCGGCGCTGACACCGTCTTCTTCGCCACCGACGACACCGACCTCGATTTCCAAGATCACGTTGGCGGCTGCGGCCTGCTGCAGCAACTCCTCCGCGATCGAGAGGTTCTCCTCAAGGGGCACCGCCGATCCATCCCACATATGCGATTGGAAAAGCGGCTGGCCACCGGACTTGACCCGCTCGGTGGACAAAGCAAGCAGCGGCCGGACATAGCCGTCCAGCTTGTCCTTGGAACAGTGGTCAGTGTGCAACGCAACGTTGATCGGATAGTTCTCCGCGATCTGGTGCGCGTACTCGGCCAATGCAACTGCGCCGGTGACCATGTTCTTGATCGTCGGACCTGACAGATATTCCGCTCCACCAGTGGAGACCTGGATGATGCCGTCGGATCCAGCCTCGGTGAAGCCCTGAAGGGCGGCATTCAGGGTTTGTGACGAGCTGACGTTGATCGCCGGGTAGGCGAAAGAGCCCTGCTTGGCCGCGTCCAGCATCGCGGCATAGACCTCGGGGGTGGCGATGGGCATGCTCGGTGAGCTCCTTTTCTACCGCGATAGCTTTTTGCGGTCGTTCATATGGCGATTGCTCAGTCTGTCAAAAAAGCCCAAGTGGTGGTAACTGCACTGCTTTGTCTCAGCTTTCAATTGCTGACAGGTCAACGCCATGTCGGCCGGCGGAAAAGGCTCGAACAGTGCTGTCCAGTGTCGCCGGAAACACCGCAACTTGATCAAGCGGCAGCTCTGCCTGCCTTCCGTCGGTGAGAGTAAGCCGAAGTCGCGGGCCGCGGTCGATGCCACCCTTGGTGGTGTCGATCTTGGTGACCTGCGGCCAGCCCGCGCTCAGTCCAGCGACCTGGATGCCAGGCGGACCAATCCGAATAGCAATGCCGTTGCCTAGAGTTCGTGCTTCCCGTTTTGCCAAGAGATACAGCACGATGCTGGCCACCAGCCAGAGCAGCGACACTCCGAGCACGATGCCGAAAATGATGATCAATCCGGCGCCGCCAAGATCCTCTCTCCGCCACAGGTAGATCAACACCAGCAGGGCGATGGTGATACCCAGACTGATCAGTCGGGACCGTATCAGGCGGCGCCGCCGGTCGACCTTTTCGGTAAGCGGTCCCGGGTCGTAGGGAACGACCATTTCCGAGATCGGACCTGTGCTCATGAGGCCAAAGGTTAGTTCTCTCGAGCACCCCGCGGAGTGATCGCCATGTGGATCCGATAGCGATCGGCGCGATACCACGAGGTGGACATCTCAATTGCTCGATCGCCGGCGTACGTGACCCGCTCCTGCACCAGCAGGGGCGCTCGCTTCGCAATACCGAGAATCCGGGCCCGATGGGCATCAGCGGACTCGGCCCTCACCGTCTGC
Organism: Actinomycetota bacterium; assembly: GCA_046744405.1. Classification (GTDB taxonomy): domain Bacteria; phylum Actinomycetota; class Actinomycetes; order Propionibacteriales; family Propionibacteriaceae; genus Microlunatus. The sequence continues at coordinate 3,123 of JBKPEY010000434.1, read as the reverse complement.
TCACCGCTGCTGACGATAACGCCGTACTCATGAGCAAACACGTCGTAGAGCGAGCCGAGCTCTCGCTGCAGCAGCCCAGGAAACAACACAGACGGATAGTGGCCGACCTCATAGGCCATAGGGGTGCCGTCGGCCATTCGGAGCCGCTCGACGCGTACCACCGACTGGCCCGGACGGATCCGCAGCGCGTACGAGACGTCGTCGTCAGCTGGCTGCTCGGCTGCTGACAGCACCACCGTTTCCGGGATCAGGCCGCGTGCCCGCATCTCGCGGGAAAACGACGTCAAATGCAGTCGTGAATCAACCTGCGGACCGGTCAGGTAGGTGCCCTTGCCGTGTACGCGTTCCAACGTGCCCGCGGCAACCAGGTCAGCAATCGCCTGACGAACGGTGACTCGGCTCACGCCGAGCCGGAGCACCAACGCTCGTTCTGAGGGAATGGCATCGCCTGGGTGGAGTTCGGTCCTAATCAGCTCTTCCAGAATGCCTCGGACCTGGGCGCGCTTGGTGATTGCAGAAGATGGTTGGCGATCAGGCCATGTGAGGGATCCAAGCGGAGCGGTCGCCCCGTGCTGAACTCGGAGGCTGCCGAGATCACTCCCGCCATGGTCGTACTGCACTGGTCTTCACCGCCCCGATTTTCACCCGGCTCGCTAGACACTACTCGTCTGCCCAGCGCATAGCCCAGTGATACATCGCGATTGCAGCGGCAGCGCCGGCGTTGAGCGACCGGGTGGAGCCGTATTGGGTGATTGCGACGAGATCGGTGCAGATGGCGACCAGATCATCGGTTAGCCCGGGACCCTCGGAGCCGAACGCCAGGCAGGTCCGTTGAGGCAGCTGATGGGTCTCCAAAGGCAGGGCACCGGGGAGGTTGTCCACTCCGATAACGACGTAGCCGGCTGAGGACACTCGATCAGCGAACTCCGTGACCGATGCATGGTGGGAAATCCGGAGATATCGGTCAGTGACCATGGCGCCGCGCCGGTTCCATCGCCGTCGGCCGATGATGTGGACGCCTGAGACATTGAAGGCATTGGCGGTGCGCACGATGGAGCCGATGTTGAAGTCGTGTTCCCAGTTCTGGATCGCGATCTGCAGCGGATGCCGCCGAGTATCAAGATCAGCGACGATCGCCGAGACTTTCCAGTAGCGGTAACGATCGATCACATTGCGGCGATCTCCATGCTCGAGCAGCTCCGGATCCAGCCGGTCGTCGTCGGGCCACGGCCGCGGATGCGGTCCGACCCCTGGCGCGCCCGATGCCTCGGTCATCTGCTCTTCATTCAGCAAACTCACAGTCTGCGACGGTACCGTTTGCCGACGTGACTCCTCTCCAGGCCGCCACGCTGCTGCCGTTGCTGCTGCCGTCGTGGATGGACCCGGAGCAGCTGATTAAGTCTTTTGGTCCGTACGCACTGTGGGGCGTGGCGTTCGTGGTCTTCGCCGAATGCGGGCTTTTTGCGATTCTGCCGGGTGATTCACTGCTGTTTACCGTCGGGCTGCTGACCGCGACCGGCGTGATACCGCACAGCCTGGTGTTCGTCTGCATCGTGCTCACCACGGCCGCCGTACTCGGCAATATCAGTGGGTACGCGATCGGGCACGTCATCGGGCCGCCGTTATTTCGAGAACGCCCAGGACTCGCAGGCAAAATCTTCAAACAGTCCTACGTCGAAAGGACCCACAGCTTCTTCGACCGCTATGGAAATCGAGCACTCATCCTGGCCCGGTTCGTGCCGATCGTTCGTACCTTCGTCACCCTGGTCGCCGGCGTAGGCAGGATGGACTTCCGGCGCTTCATCACCTACACCGCTATCGGTGGCGTCCTTTGGGCATGTGGCGTCACCATTGCCGGCTACTTCCTCGGCAACGTTCCGTTCATCAAGAACAACATCGAAATCGTGCTGATCTTGATCGTGATCGCGTCGCTGGTCCCGATGGGTGTGGAGTACTTGCTGCACCGGCGCCGCCGGAACTCCGAATCTCCTGCCGTCTGACAAGTCAGGGTGAACATGTAGTGGTGCTGCCCGCAGACTCCCATGTGCACAGCGAGTGGTCGTGGGATGCGCCGCACGGCTCGATGGAGCGGACCTGCGTACGGGCCGTTGAGATGGGTCTTCCGGCGGTCGCATTCACCGAGCATGCGGACTACATCACTTGGTCCGTCACCGCTAGCGATTTTGATGAGCGTGTCCGGCCGTTGATCAGCTCAGATGGAACGCTGACGCCACCCGAGCTCGATTTCACCGGATACCTGGAGTGTCTACAGCGCTGCCGTGATCGGTTCCCGGATCTGCGAATTATCAGCGGAGTGGAGCTAGGTGAACCACACTGGCACAGCGATGTCGTCGCAAGGCTGCTCGACGCCGGACAATTTGATCGGGTGCTGGGTTCGCTGCACTCCCTGCCGATCGGCCAGCAGCTGTTTGAGATGCCAGAGTTGTATCGACGACGACCGGCGAACGACGTCGTCGGTGAGTATCTGGCCGAGATACCTCGTCTGATCGCGAGCTCAGATTCGTTCGCCGTGCTTGCGCACATCGAGTACCCGGTCGCCTATTGGCCCGAGCAGGCTGGCCCATTCGATCCCAAGTCCTTTGAAGACGACTTCCGACATGCATTGCGGGTTCTTGCTGGCAGCGGTCGCGCATTGGAGGTGAACACCAAAGTGCCCCTCCATCCGGAGGTCGTGGGCTGGTGGCGCGAAGAAGGTGGGCAAGCGGTCACGTTCGGAAGCGATGCTCACGATCCGACTTTGCTGGCGCAGGGCTTCACCGAAGCGGCGGCCATGGTGGAGGCATCTGGTTTCCGTCTCGGCCGTCATCCCTATGACTTCTGGAGACGCTAGCGCCGACTTGTCAGAACTGAGCAGTGCTATAACACTTCTGATTTCTGACAAGTCGGCTAAAGAGCTGGCTCGGTGCTCTCCAACAGCGTCTCAAGATCATCTCCGCTGGGCACCCAGAGCCCTGCCTCGACGTTCTGCTTCACCTGCTCGGGCGATGTAGCCCCGGCAATGACGGAGCCGACGGTTGGCATCGCCGCCAAACCACCCACGGCGACCTGAAGCATAGAAAGGCCACGCTCCGCCGCATACTTCTCGACCGCCTCGATCACATC
>JBKPEY010000602.1:0-6783 GCA_046744405.1 Actinomycetota bacterium | reverse complement strand
ATCGCCCTACAGGAGACGTTGCGACGGGCCGGATGGGACCTCGCAGCCAACGGCCTGTGGGATGCGCCGCGAGTCCGCATCCTCGCCGGCAAGGACCGCCACGGCACCATCGACCGAGCGCTTCGCTTCCTTGGCGCTGGCACTGCCGGGGTTGTCGAGATCGACACCGATGATCAAGGCCGGATGCGACCCACAGCGCTGAGCGCCGCACTCGAGCAGGGCAACCGACCGGCGATCGTGTGCGCTCAGGTCGGCAACGTCAACAGCGGAGCCATCGACCCGGTTGCTGAGATCTGCGAGATCGCGCACCGGCATGAGGCCTGGGTGCACGTTGACGGCGCATTCGGGTTGTGGGCAGCCGCCAGCCCACGCCTCTGGCCGTTGGTTGCAGGAGTCGAGCTCGCGGATTCCTGGGCCACTGATGCGCACAAGTGGCTCAACGTGCCGTACGACTCCGGGCTGATTTTCTGCGCCCATCCCGAGGCTCACAGAGCTGCGATGGGCGCCCACGCTGGCTACCTCATGCGCAGTGTCGCCGATGAGCGAGACGCGCTCGACTACAACCCTGAGCACTCTCGACGCGCGCGCGGGTTCGCGATCTACGCGGCGCTTCGCGCACTCGGCCGCCAAGGCGTGACGGAGCTGGTGGAGCGCTGCTGCGCACTGGCGAGGCGCTTCGCTGATCAGTTGAGTGCTGTGGATAGCGTCGAGGTGCTCAACGAAGTCGTGCTCAACCAGGTTCTGCTGAGTTTCCGCGCAAGCGATGGCGACGATGATGCCCACACTCGCCAGGTGATCGAACGGGTGCAGCGGGATGGCACGTGCTGGATGAGCGGTACGACTTGGCAGGGTCGGGCGGCCATGCGTATTTCGGTGTCCAACTGGTCGACCGATGAGGAGGACGTCGACAAGTCGGTGGCGGCGATAGTGCGCTGCGCCAGAGAATGACCGCGTGGACGAGGAGCTGATCGGCCGGGAGGACGAGCAGGCGCAACTGCAAGCATGGGTCACTGAGGCGCTTGCCGGCCGAGGATCATTGGTGCTGCTCGGTGGCGAAGCCGGAGTCGGCAAGACAACCCTTGTTCAGCACTCACTGGCGACCTCGGAACTCCAGGTCCTGGAGGGCTTTGCTGTTGAAGGCGGCACCTCGCCTTTCGGGCCGGTCGTCGAAGCCTTGCGGTCCTATCTACGGACTGGCGGTGCGCCTCTCCTGGAAGGTCCGCTGGCGTCGCATCTGGCAGTGCTGCTCCCCGAACTCGGCACGCCGGACGCTGCTGCTGATCGGGCCACGCTCTTTGAAGCAATCAGACAGGCCTTGGCGACAATCGCCGCGCGCCGTCCGACGGCAGTCTTTTTAGACGACCTGCAGTGGGCCGATGACGCCACCCCAGAGCTGCTTGGCGCGCTGGCACGCTCGGTGGATTGTTATCCGCTGCTGCTGCTCGCGGCATTCCGGACCGATGAGTTGCCGCGCGGACACCCGATCCGGCGGCTACGCAGCGAGCTCCGCCGGGCTGGGCGGCTGCGGCAGCTGACTATCGAGCCGCTCGCAGCAGAGGCCAGTGCAACGCTGCTGGAACGAACTCTCGGGACGGCCGCACCGTCGCTACATCGAGCGGTGTACGACCGAACCGACGGTGTTCCTTTCTATGTACGCGAACTCGGCTCGGCTCTCGCGGCAAGCGGACACCTCATCGCAGGTCCGTCCGGGCTTGAGCTCGTGGCTGGAGAAGACGTCCCACTTCCTGACAGTGTTCGCGACGCGGTGCTGCTCCGAGCAGCCGGCCTCAGTGAGGATGCCCGTCATGCTGTCGCCGCCGCGGCGGTCGCCGGGCAAGCGATCGATCCCGAGTTGATCATGGCGGTTGCCGGCCAGCTCACCTCTAGCGACTCAGCTGGGTGGCCGGAGGAGCTGCTACGCCGCGGGATTGCCATCGAAACCGATTCCGGCGGCATGGCATTCAGTCATGCCTTGGTACGCGAAGCGTTCTACGGCGAGATTGCTTGGACCCGGCGGGTCGCACTTCACCGCGCGGTAGCCGAACGGCTCCAGGCACGGCGAGCAGCTCCGGTGCTGGTCGCAGAGCATTGGGTGCTCGGCCGGCGACCCGAGCAGGCACGGGAAGCGCTGCTCATAGCAGCTGAGGCGTCGGGCGCTGTACACGCCTATCGAGATGCTGAACGGGCAACCCGCCGAGCGCTGGAGTTGTGGCCAGAGGCGTATCAAGAGAGCGCCCGTCTCGACGTCTTGGAACGCTTGGCTGGATACGCGGAGCTCGCCGGCGACGTGGCTGAGGCCATTCCGACCTGGCGCGAAGTCGTCGATGGGCGCCGCCGGGACGGCGACCTGGCTCGACTGGGAACCGCGCATCGCCGGCTGGCCACTGTCCTTGAGTTACAGGGCCGCTGGCAGGAGGCATTGGGCAGCCGGGAGCAGGCCGCTGTGGCATTCACTACGGCCGGCCTGCCGGCAGAAGCTGCTGCCGAACGGCTCGCCTCGGGAGCGCACCTCCGCTCGGCAGGAAGCTTCCGTGCGGCGCTGAGCCTGCTGGAGATCGCCGGCGAGCAGGCGCGGCAGGCGGGCCGAATCGACCTTCAAGCCCGCATTCTCGGGCAGGAGGGCAACGTACGCGCCCGCATGGGGGAGGGACGCCCTGCCGTGGAGCTGACTCGGGCAGGTTTGGCGATGGCGCTGGAACACGGGCTTACCGGTCCGGCAGCTGATATCTATCAGCGGCTGGCGGACGCGCTTGAGCACTCAGGTGATTATTCGGCAGCGAAGGAGACCTACGACGAGGCCTTCCGATTCTGCGCCACGAATGCGCTGGAGCCCACGGCCCAGCTCTGCCTGGCTTGCCTGACGGTCGTGTTGCGTCAATCGGGGGACTGGGACCGCGCGGTCGCACTTTGTCGTCAGGTGATCACGTCCTCCGAGGCGACATTGCACGCCCGAGCCGTTGCCACTGGGATCCTCGGCTCGATCCTCGGCCTGCGTGGCCAGGCCAAGCGGGCTCGGCCGCTGCTCCATGAAGCGCTTACCCTGGCTCGCCGGATCGAACTGGCAGCGATGGAGATGGTGGCTACCTGGGGACTGGCCATTGTCGATCAGAGTGACGGCGCGCCAGATGCGGCGACCGGTCACTGCTGGTCAATCCTGGAACGCTGGAAGCAGACGGAAGATCGTCACTTTGTCATCTCACCGTTGCGCTGGGCGACGACCTGCTTCGCCGAGTCGGGTGATATCGCGGGCACCCGCAGCTGCGCTGCCGCACTGGCGCAGGTTGCCGAGGACGCTGGCCACAACGAGGCGATGTCAGCGCTGTCGCATGCTCTTGGGGAGACAGCGCTCCTGGACGGTGCTGCCGAGCAGGCGGCAGGCCACTTCACTCGAGCACTGGTTCTGCTTTCCGGGATGGATGCTCCAATCGATCGTGCCGAGTCCGAGCGTCGCGCCGCTGCCGCGCTGATCATGCTCGACCGGCGCGAGGAAGCCATCGAGCAGCTGATCTCGGCTCATCGCACGCTTCGGCGGCTCGGTGCTCGACCCCTCCTCGAACGGATCAACACCAGCCTCGCGGAGCTAGGCGAACGAGCCGAGCGCAGGCTCAGCCGTCGAGCGTTGGTGCAGGCTGCCAACGGCAGTCTGTCTCGTCGGGAGATCGAGGTCGTTCGGTTAGTTGCCATGGGTCATACCAGCCGGGAGATTGCGCGCGAGCTGTTCTTGAGCCCTCGTACGGTGGAGTCGCACGTCAGCAGCATCTTGCTGAAGCTGGACTGCCGCTCACGGGCAGACGCGGCCCGCCGGGCCAGCGAGCTTGGTCTGCTTGCGGCCAGCTAGCGGGCCTCCATCGCCGACGTACGAGCTGTCTTAGTCAGGGGCTAGCGTGGGTCCGTGCGGTTGGCCACCTGGAATGTGAATTCGATCAAGCAGCGGGTACCGCGACTGTTTCCATGGCTCGATCAGCGGCAACCCGACGTGGTGTGCCTGCAGGAGACCAAGCTTGCCGACGATGCCTTCACCGCGCTGTTGGGAGAACAGCTGGCGAGCCGTGGCTATGAGTTCGCGCTGCATGGTGAGGTGCAGTGGAACGGTGTCGCGATCTTGTCCAAGATCGGATTGGACGATGTCGTGCTCGGGGTTGCTGGGGCGCCAGGCTTCCCGAATCCGGAAGCGCGCGCGGTGGCGGCGACTTGCGGCGGCATTCGGGTTCACTCGGTGTACGTGCCGAACGGCCGAGTGCCGGGTTCGGACCACTATCGGTACAAGCTGGACTGGCTCCGCGCTTTGGCTCAGGACCTCAGCGTCGGGCCGGAGAGCGCCGTCGTATGTGGCGATATGAACATCGCGCCAGCCGACGAGGACGTCTTCGATCCTGACGCTTATATCGGCCAGACTCACGTCACGGCTCCCGAGCGAGAGGCGCTCGCCCGGCTGCAAGCGCTTGGCCTGCGTGACGTTGTCCGAGATCGCTGGCCTGACAAGCGGGTATTTACCTACTGGGATTACCGCGCCGGTATGTTTCACCAAGATCTCGGCATGCGAATTGATCTTGTGCTGGCAAGTGGGCCGGTTGCCGAGCGGGTACGGGCTGCATGGGTTGACCGGCAGGCTCGCAAAGGCTCAGGGCCGAGTGATCATGCTCCGGTCATCGTCGATATCGATGAAGCGCCCGACGGCGACATCGGTCCAGTGGTCCCGCCGCCCTCTGCACCGGCCACCCGCAAGGTGACCCTGCCGCAGACCCGCGGGCGTTGATTTAAGGACTGATCTCGTCGCTCGAGCCACGGCCTAGCGTTATTGACGTGGACACGCTGGCGGCTGCCCTCACCTTCAGCCCGTACGGCTTTACGCACTGGGTCATTCTCGCCCTGACGATCGTCGGCGCTCTGCTCCTGGTGCGCTTCGGCCGCCGCTACCGTGACACGCGTAAAGCCGAGACCTTCACCCGGATCTTCGCCATTGTGCAGTTAACGATCACGCTCGGCTTCATGATTATTTGGCTCGTTCCGCCACTTTTTGACCTACATCAATCCCTTCCCCTGCAGCTATCCGACGTCCTGCGGCTTGTGACGGCGTACGCGCTATGGACCCGGCGGCCGTGGGCGTTTGCCTTGACCTATTACTGGGGCCTCACGCTCAATCCCCAGGCAATCCTCACCCCGGACCTGCAGCTGGACGTAGCACCGGCTCTGGAGTTCGCCTCCTATTGGCTGCAACACGTGCTGGTGATGTGGGCCGCCGTCTACTTGACCTGGGGCCTGGGACTGCGTCCTAATTGGCGTAGCTACCGTCAGGCGCTCGCAGTTACCGTGGGGTGGGCCGGGCTCGTATTCGTCCTCAACCGCCTTCTCGGCACCAATTACGGCTATCTCAACGGGAAGCCGAGCGGCGCATCTCTGTTGGACCTGATGGGTGGATGGCCCTGGTACCTACTTGCGGGCTTGGCCATGCTGGCGGCTGTCTGGGCCCTCATTACATGGCCTTGGACAGTGCGAACGCACGCGCAGTGATCTCCGCATAGCGACTCTGACGATGTCCGCCCGGGCGATCAATGGTGCTGCATTTTTGCGTATTGACGCCGACATCCTGCGGTCGTAACGTCCGCAGAGGAGAACATTTTCAATCCCAAACTCATCCAGAGAGGCTCCGCCATGTTCGCTCAGGTCATACAGGGCAAGACGTCCAACTCGCAGGCGTTGGACGCCGCTATCAAGCAGTGGCAGCAAGATCTTGCACCGGGTGCGACCGGGTGGGTTGGCAGTACCAGCGGGGTCACCGAAGATGGCCGGGCCATCGCGGTCGTGTGCTTTGAGTCCGAGGAGGATGCACGCCGCAACAGCAATCGTCCTGAGCAGGATCGGTGGTGGTCTGAGACCGCAAAGCTCTTCGACGGCGAAGCCACCTTCAAGGACAGCAACGATGTGACCGTCGATGTGCAAGGTGATCAAAATCGGGCAGGCTTCGTCCAGGTCATGCAGGGCCGTAGCAATGATCCAGAACGCGCCCGGCAGCTGATGGATCAAGACTCCGACAAGTGGGCGGAATTCCGTCCGGACGTGCTGGGCAGTGTCTCAGTAGGCCACGACGACGGTGGCTACACCATGGTCCTGTACTTCACCTCCGAAGCCGAGGCTCGCGAGGGGGAGCGCAAAGAGCCCCCGCCGGAGTTGCAGGCACAGATGGCAGAGATGGACAAGCTTTCGGTTGGAGAAACTGAGTTCTTCGACCTCAAGCAGCCGGTGATCATGTCTCCATAGCACTACTGGCTGCCACACTCGGCCTTCACCGGCAGTCTGGGGCTCTCATCCCTCACGGGTGATGTGTCACGGGCTCTCCTTCCGATACACCTGAGTTGCTGTCGGTGAAGGGAGCGGCATGACAGTACGGCCCGCCGGTCTCAACAGCACCATTGCGTGGCTCTTCATTGTCGGGTCGGCCCTCTTCGCGCTCGGATCCGTACCGGCCTATATCAATGCGGTCGGCACGGTGGTGGATAGCGTGACCTACTTCGTGGGCTCGATCTTCTTCACGGCCGCATCGTTCGCCCAACTCGTGCAAGCCCAGACACCGGCAATGACAGACGTCGACATCGACTCGCAGCGCGAGCGGGCGCGAGTAAGTCTTCGGGCTTGGCTTCCCCATGATCGTAATTGGCTTGCCGCCATCACACAGTTTCCCGGTACCTTGTTCTTCAACCTGAGCACTGGGGCGGCACTGCTGCACAACGCGACCGTCCAGCAGCAGGACCGCCGCATCTGGCGACCCGACTTCTATGGGTCGAC
>JBKPEY010000422.1:0-3884 GCA_046744405.1 Actinomycetota bacterium | reverse complement strand
GGCCAAGCATGGTGGCGGCGTTCAACGTGTCACGCCAGGATCCAGCCAGCAGGTCAGCCGCACGCAGGAACACCCCTGCACGCTGCTCGAAGCCGAGCTCGGCCCATCCAGGCGCGGCCGCCAGCGCCGCCTCAATGGCTTCGCTCGCATCAGATCGGGTCGCATTCGCGGCCCGCCCAAGGATATGGGAGTGGTCGGATGGCATCCTGACGTCGAAAGCGTCACCCGATGCCGGTTTGCTTACTCCGTCGATGGTTGCGGTCAGCTCGATAGGAGCTTCGCCTGCCATCCGCTCGAGCGCTGCTTCGATTCCTGCGCGCTCCTTCGAACCCGAAGCGTAACCGAGCACGGCTTCGTTGACCGGCACAGGCACATCTGCCACGGCATCCATAAAGCCACGCTACACAGCGTTCAATTGCTCGCTGCCGCTCGCGGTGTTCAATTGCTCGCTTTCGCTCGCGGCGTTCAATTGCTCGCTGCCGCTCGCAGGGGACCAGCGGGGAGTTGACCTCACATGGCTTTGGCGGTCTCAGCCTCCTCGCGGCGCTTCTTCGCAGCCTCGACAGAAGCCCGCAAGGCAGCCACCAAGTCGACGACTTCGGCTTCCTTCGGCGCTTCCGGCTCCTCTTCCAGCGGGACGCCTTCGGCCTTACTCTGCACCAGGACTTCGAGCGCCTCACGATAGGAGTCAGTGAAATCGCTCGGATTGAAGTCGCCGGCCAGCGCGTCAATGAAGGACTGAGCCATGGTGACCTCGGCGTCGGAGACGGTCACGTCGGATGGCGGTGCCGCGAATGACCCGTCGCGAAGCTCATCAGGCCACAACATCGTGTGCATCAGCAGTACCCCATCCTTGGGGCGGATGAGCGCTAGCGCCTCACGAGACCGAAGAGCAACCTTGACCACCGCACTCTGGCCGCTCTTGGTCAACGCATCGCGTAGCAACACATAGGGCTTGACGCCCGGGCCGTCAGCCTGGAGAAAGTAGGTCTTGTTGAAGTAGGTCGGATCGACGTCCTCCTCGGCCACGAACTGGACGACCTCGACCGCCTTGGTCGTCGCCAGCGGTAGCGAATCAAAGTCCTCCGGCGACAAGATCACCATTCGGCCATCGGGCATCTCGTAACCCTTGGCGATCTCGGCATAGGGAATCTCATTGCCGCACTTCTCACAGACACGCTTGTACTTGATGCGGCCACCATCTTCTGGGTGCACCTGGCGAAAACTGATGTCCTTCTCCTCCGTCGCCGAAAAGAGCTTTACCGGGATCGTTACGAGGCCGAAGGAGATCGCGCCCTTCCATATTGAGCGAGGCATGCCCCTAGTTTGCCTGATGCTGCTGACAGTCGCGCCGAGCGAGCGCAGCGAGTGGAGTCGCGGTGCCGTGCTGAGGTCGTTTCGCAGCACAGGCGCCAAAAGAACCGTTCCGCCAGCGTTCGGAGGGGTCGTCTTGCAGCACAGGCGTCAAAACGTTCCGACTCCAAAGCGAGCAGTCACAGCGAGCCCAGTGAGCGGAGCAATTAAGCAGAGAGCTGATCAAGCTCGTCGGGGGCAAACCACAACAAGTCGTAGCCGTCAAGCACCGCCGCGACCGCTGGGGCGGCCAGCGCAGCGGCCAGGTTCTGTCCTGCGACCGCTTTGGCGGCCACGGTGACCGCTTGCAGAGCGTCCGGTTCGTCGGCAAAAAATGCGCGCACCTGAGCCCACACCAAGCCGTCAACCTCGACCTCGCCGTGCGACTGGTCGAGATCTCTGACCTGCTGCTCGGCTACCTCTGCTGCCACCACGAGGCGCGGCTCGTTGGGCTTCAGCACCAGGGCGAGCACTCCGGCATTGCTGAGAGCGGCGTACTCAGCCTCCTCCATGACCATGCCCGCTTCCAGAGAAGCAGCCAGGCCGGGCGTTGCCGCACAACCCCGATAGGGGTTTGCCGCAGTGCCGGAACGAAGTGCCTGCGCCTCATCCCGAGTCATCGGGACGAAGATCATCTGAGCCATGTCGATTGCACTCTGACGGGCAGCCGCCAGATTCGCCTCCTTCGTCGCTCGCGAACAACCGCCGTGCTTCCTCGCGCACCTCACTTGGCGAGCTCCTGCAGTCGGCGAAGCGCGCTACCCCGTCATAGTGCTATCAGCGGTTCGAACCCTCTTCGCCAGGGGGCTGCTTAGGGACGACCTTCGGTCGCGGCTTCTTCCCCGCACTCTTCTTCGGAGCGAGGGCGCGTGACTTATCTGAGTTTTGGGTCGACTTGACTGACTCTGCCGGCCTTTTCGCTGCAGAAGTTGGTGGACGAGTGCCAAGATCGGCCGCCCGGGATACCAGGTTGCGTACGGCGGCACGCTTTTGTGCAGTCGCTTCGCGAGTCGCTTCTTGTCGCGCCGCAGCCTTCTTGGCAGCTGCGCGCCGAGCTGCCGCCGGCGCTTTGCGAGTGGGCTGACGCACGGTCCTGCCGCGGACGGTGGTATCCAGCAGCTCTTCAAGGGAGTCGCGCAAGCACTGGGCGAGCACCTCAAGATCGCCGATGGCGTCCCGATCGGCATTGAGCCCCAAGAAGATCTCACCGTCATAGGAGGTAACCCCGATGGCGAGCAAGTGACCGACCGACAGTGGCAGGACCGGATAGCTGGCGACTAGCCGGGCACCCGCGGCAAATAGCGGCATCTGTGGCCCCGGCACATTCGTGATCATGAGATCGTGCTGCTTACGCACTACTTCGGTCGAGGTACGAACGCCAAGGGCGTGCAGGGTGGTCGGTGCGAAGCCCGCAATGTCGGCGAGAGAGCGAGCAGCCACCGCCCGCCCGGAATCCTTGTGCGCTTGAGTGTCATAGGCAACCTGGTGCAGCCGCATCAGGGCGTTTGGTTCGCCAATCGGCAGACTTTGCAGGTGCGGCGCGACCTGGCTACCTAAGGAAGTTAGCCCACCCTCGTCTTCGATCACGCTCATCGGGACCAGCGCGCTCAGGGAACTGCCGGAGCGGATCGACTCGCCTCGGGTCAGCAGCCAAGACCGCAGTCCACCAGAGATCATTGCCAATACAACATCATTAATGGTGTGGTGGTGCTCCTGACGCACCGCCCTCAGATCGCTGAGTGATGCGGCGACGGTCGCGAACCGACGCTGCTCGGAGACGACGCCGGATAGTGGCGAGTCCATTGCGCGACGTTGCCCAAGCAGGGCATCGGCGGCCAGTTCGCCCAGCGCACCGCCAATTCCGCCGACGGCCTCTCCAACGGCAACTGCGACGCCGAGCGCACTGGTCAACGCACCGCGAACGTTCTGCAACGCGATCGCTGGATCCTGAGCGCTTTCTAACAGCGCGCCAGCCAACAACTCCAACGACGACGGCTCGGGCGCAGGATCCCAAGAGGTGATTTCAGCCCCAGTACCTGCAACCCGATGTGACTGTGCCGAAGAGTCCAGCAACACCTGGCCGATCTCAACGTTGTCAATTCCGTCGACCAGGCACAGATGGGACTTCGCAACCAGCGCGAACTGATCGTCCTGCAAACCCTCGACCAGGTAGATCTCCCAGAGCGGTCGTGATCGGTCGAGTCGTCGGGCAAGTACCCGACCGACAAACTCTCGCAGCTGGGTGAGGCTGCCCGGGCGCGGCAGCGCCGAGCGGCGGACGTGAAAAGTGAGGTCGAAATTTTCATCGTCGACCCATACCGGTCCGGCGAGCTGTGCCGGTACGCCGCGCAGTCGCTGCCGATAGCGCGGGACGTAGGCGATCCGCTCATGGATGAGCGCGATCAGCCGCTCGTAGTCGAAGCCGTCGGGGCCGGGATCGAAGATGTCGACGGTTCCGACATGGCCCGGCGTATGTGCGGTATCCAGGGCCAGCAACGACACCTCGAGGGGCGTAAGCCGTTGCGGCATGC
>JBKPEY010000152.1:0-5837 GCA_046744405.1 Actinomycetota bacterium | reverse complement strand
GAGCGGCAGCAGGCCGCCCTCGTTCTTGAGCAGCACCGCGATTTCGGTGCCGATGCGGCGAGAAACCGCGCCATGGGCCTGTGCATCGATCTCGCCTGGCTCGTACGGCCTCTCGAACTGGCCGAACCGAAACATTTGCGTATAGCGGCGGACGAGCGCCCGGTCCACGGTTTCAATCTCCAGGCTGGTGTCGTTGAGTGCAGCCTTGATGTTGTCCTCGTTGAGCCACTTGGCATCTGGCATCTCGTGGTCCATGCCAGCGTTGAGGGACGGGGCGGCGGAGCGGCAGGACCAAAAGTCGGACTGGACGTAGCCCTGGAATCCCCATTCGTGCCGGAGGATGTCGGTGAGTGTGTAGCGACACTCGGTCGCATATACGCCGCGGACCCGGTTGTACGCGCTCATGATCGCGGCGATGTCGGCGTCTTTGACGATCATTTCGAATGGGAGTAAATACAGCTCGCGGAGCACGTGTTCATCAACCTCGACGCTCGCCCGGAACCGCTCGTACTCCTGATCATTGACCACGAAGTGTTTCGCCATGGCGATGACGTCGTGTTCCTGGATCGCCTTGGCAACCTCGATGCCCATGACCCCTGACAGATAGGGGTCTTCACTGAAGTACTCAAAATTGCGTCCGGCAACCGCCGTACGGTGCAGGCACACCCCTGGCCCTTCCAGGACGTGCTGGCCAAGGGTCGCGGTCTCGCTACCAACGATGGTGCCGTATTCCCTGGCGAGGGCGGGGTCGAAGCCCGCGGCCAATCCGATCGTCATCGGCAACGACGTGGCTGGCGGACTCGGCGTACCGTCACCCATGCCCACCCCGACCGGTCCATTCGTGATCCGGAATCGTGGAATCCCCAGTTCATCGATAGCCCGCACGTGCCGTTCTATCTGGATTTGAGCGGCGAGCTGGTCCATGTCTGCTCCCGAGTCTGCGGCCTCGGCAGTGATCGCATAGATGTCGATGGTCTCCATAGCGCCATGCAGCTGCGCGACCTTCTGGTCGAGTGACATCGCCGCAACAAGGGCCTGAGCCCGCTCACCAGGTGCCTTTGTCTTGTCTTCCCAGGGTCGCTCCGCGTCGTTACTCATACGGAGCAAGATATTGCCCATGTTCAGGTTGATGTCGCCGGCCTTCGAGGATGGCAAGGAGCTGGCTCAGAAGTATGGCAAGGAAGCTGGGAACGTCTCGCCACCGTTGGAGTGGGAGGACGCACCGCAAGGGACAAGGTCCTTCGCCCTCACGTTAGTCGACATCCAACCAATAGCCAGAAATTACGTGCACTGGCTAGTTGCCGATATCAGTCCAAAGATCAGCTCGCTACCAGAAGCAGTGACCGGCGACAAAACCCCAGCATTCACCGAGATCAAGCCCTACATTGGCCCGTTCCCGCCGCATGGGACACATGATTACGAGTTCACGGTCTACGCCCTCCGGACCGACAGCCTCGGTGTCGCGCATGGTGCCAGCTTGCAGGAATTCAGGCAGGCCGCTCAACGCGAATCGCTTGCCGCTGCCACGCTGATCGGGAAGTTCACAAAGATCAGATAACGTCCAATCACGCTAGAGGAGCGAAATGAGCCAGCCACGTTTCAACGAGGATCGCTACTATCGCTACCCCAAGGGCCGAATCGCAGCTGTCCTCAATGATGACCGAAACCTAGAAGAGGCCTTGGCGCACCTGCCCGAGGCGAACGTGAATCTGGCGGACGTCAATGTACTGTCAGGATCGGAAGGGATGCAGCTCCTTGACCGTAAGGGTGCTCGGCGCGGTCTGCGCTCCCGCCTGGTGCGGATCGCACAACTAACGGCTTACGAAGGAACGGCCCTGGACAATCACGAGCAAGCCCTGCGCAACGGGCATTACATAATCTATGTGCCGGTTAAAGGCGAGCAGCAGACCCAAAGTGTCACCGATATTCTGCGCCGCTCCGGCGGTCACTACCTTTTGCAATTTCACCGCTGGACCGTCGAAGAACTCAGGTTTTGACGCTCCTATGCTGTTGTGCCTACTTGGATGTTGTACTCTCCATTTCCGTGATCAGTCCGTTTTGGCCGACATACTTTGCGCCCATTCATTTCGGAATGAATTCCCGGTCGCATTAACCGTCCCCGATTCAAATCGAATGAGGACCAAGCCAGCTGTGAGTACTTTGACGACATGGCGATAGCACGGATTGTTGTTGGTGTCGACGGCTCAGAGTCCAGCCTGCATGCTCTACGGTGGGCCGTCGCGGAAGCGGGTCGACATGCAGCCGAACTCGTCGCGGTGACCACATGGACCGCGCTGCCACCCCCGATCGTCTCTCCGTACGTTGATGTCAGCAAGATCGGTAGTCGCTCCGACGCATACTCGGCCGCTGAACAGGCGCTAAATAGCGTTCTCGAGGACGCATTGGCCAACAACCTTCAGGTTGCCGTCCAGACGGTTGCAACCGAGGGGCACCCGGCGAAACTCTTGACCGAACACTCCGGGCACGCCGACCTCGTCGTGGTGGGTGCGCGCGGACGAGGAAGTGTGACGGGCTGGCTGCTGGGCTCTGTCAGCCAGGAACTTCTGCGACACTCCTCCTGCCCGGTCGCGGTCGTCCGATCGTCCCAGGGGCAAGAGGGAGCCACGAATGGCACGGAGACTGACACGAGCGAATGGAGCCGCGTCGTCGTGGGTATCGACGGTTCCGGTTCGAGCAAGTCAGCGCTGCAGTGGGCAGCTGAAGAGGCCAAGGCACACAACACCGAGCTGACAGTGACATCCGTATGGACGCCGCTGCCAGCGGCCGTCGCACCATATGACAGCTTAGGTTTGGAGCCTGGCCTCGATCCAGAAAGACTGGCAGCAGCGATCATGGACGACACAGTGGAGGAAGTCCTCAGCGAATACTCTGGATTGGCTCTTCGCCGCGAAGTTCGCGGGGGGAACCCGGCGAAGGTGTTGATCGATCTATCCGATGGAGCCGATGTCTTGGTGGTCGGTTCGCGCGGACACGGAGGCTTCGTCGGAATGCTCCTAGGTTCGGTAAGTCAGCATGTCGCTGCTCATGCAGACTGCACCGTGGTCGTGGTCCGTTGACCAGGCGGCACCGCGGCAACCAGTCTGAGACGCAAAACAACTGGGGCACATTCAACGTAAATCGGGTCCATGCGCGACCTGTACCTTGAAGTCCGGGCCTAAAAAAACGCAGAGCCAAGCCGACTCAGTCGCCCTATGCGTCGCCACAACAAGAGCGCCCACGCGGCTCCGTGGCCCACATCAACGGCCAACACGACGGCTGGGATAGCGTGTCGCATCGGACTCTCGGCGAGGAGATCCCTATGGTGCAAAGCAGATTGCGTCTCATCCTTGTCAGGCATGGGGAAACTGAATGGGCTCGTACCGGCCAGCACACCGGTCGCACTGATATTCCGCTTACTGAACTCGGTCGACTGCAGGCCATGGTGCTTGGAGATCGGCTCCGCGGCCGGACATTTGACCGGGTGCTCTCCAGTCCGCTGGCCCGCGCGTGGGAGACGTGTCGCCTCGCAGGCGTGGCAGAGCAGGCAGAAGTCAGCGACGATCTGATGGAGTGGGATTACGGCGCATATGAAGGGCGCCGAACCGCTGACATTCGCGAAGAGGTGCCCGGCTGGTCCATCTGGCGCGACGGAGCTCCCGGGGGTGAGACCGCTGCGGAGGTTGGAGCGCGTGCGGATCGAGTCATTGCCCATGCCCGGGCGTCCGAGGGCGAGACAGTCGTGTTCGCCCATGGCCACTACCTACGTGTCCTCACCGCGCGTTGGCTTGGCCTCCCGCCCGAGGCCGGCAGGCTCTTCGCGCTAGCCCCCGCTACCCTCGGCATTCTCGGATACGAGCGGGAGCAACCCGTGATTGTTCGCTGGAATGATCGATGCCATCTGGTCCTGCCGTCTTATGTATGGGCGGAGCAGGGCGACTTGGACGTTCGGGCAGATGATCCAAGTGTCGGCAGCGGTGATGATCGTCCGCCACCCACAAATGTTGAGGCTCGGCCTCCGGCACGATGAAGAACGCCGCAACTCGCGTCAGGCTTACCGAGGCTCTCGAACCTTTCGTCCTGGCCATCGACATTGGATCCACCGCAAGCCGTGGGGATGTTTTCGACGCCGCCGGACGCCCACTGAAGGGCGGCCGCGTCAAGGTGCCTCACCACTTCACTACCGGTGGCGACGGCACCTCGGAAATGGATCCGGATGTGGTTGTGGGGGAAGTGGAACAGATCCTGACCGAGTTCGCTAACCGACCGGTTGCCGAGCGGATCCGCGGAGTGGCGTTGGACACTTTCGCGTCCTCGCTCGTCGGTGTAGCAAAAGACCGACGGGCTCGGACGCCATGTTTTACCTATGCCGATTCCCGATGCACGAATCAGGTGATCCAGCTTCGGCGGGAGCTGGATGAGCTTGAGATTCAACAGCGCACCGGATGTCGGCTGCACACGAGTTACCTGACGCCGCGACTTCGATGGTTGCGTGACACCGAACCGGACACATTTGGCGCCGTACGTCACTGGATGTCGTTGGGAGAGTACGTCTGGTTGCGAGTTCTGGGGGTAACGGCGGCCGGAACCTCGACCGCGGCATGGACCGGAATGTTGGACCGCCGTACCGGTGACTGGGACCCCGAGCTGCTTGGCGCCTGCGGCGTCTCAGTTGAGCGTCTTTCAGAGATCCGCAATCCAGACCACCCCATCCGTGACGTTGATCAAGTAGTGGGCCGCAGATGGCCGGCATTGGCCGGCGCCGTTTGGTTTCCGGTGATCGCCGACGGCTTCTCGAGCAACGTGGGGGCCGGCGCACGGGATGAGTCGACGGTGGCGGTGTCAGCCGCTACCAGCGGTGCTATGCGGGTTCTCGTCAACGGAGCACCGGAGAAACTTCCGGCGGGACTGTGGTGCTATCGCGTAGACGCCTCCCACTCCCTTCTGGGTGGTGCGTTGAACGATGTCGGCCGAGCCATTAGTTGGCTAACCTCCACCTTGCAGATTTCACCAGAGTCCGACTTGGACGAGTTGCTACTGGCATCCCCCGAGCCGACCACACCGCTGGTGTTGCCGTTCTTCAGCGGCGAGCGCAGCACGGGCTGGGCGGCTGATGCTCGGACCATCTTTTCAGGCGTCTCAGCGGCGACGACTGCAGCGATGCTTTTCCGGGGAACGGCGGAAGGCGTCACCCTCTCCTACGCCAGAATCGCCGAACAACTTCATGATATTGCGGGCGAGACGAGACAGATCGTAGCGAGCGGGCGGGTAACCCAGGATCTGCCCGCACTGCTGCAGGTCCTGGCAGATGTACTGCAGATTCAGGTCATTCCGGTGATCATGAAGCGGGTGACCCTACGGGGGACCGCCCTGATCTCGTTGGATGTCCTCGCGTCAGGTGTTGACAGAGCGGAGCCCGTAATTGGGGACACGCGATGGCCGATCAAAGACCGGGCCCCGTACTACTCCGCTCGCAAGCAACAGTTTCAAGATCTTTACGATGCGGTTGTTGCGACTCCAACCGACCGATGATCACCGGACCCTTCTTGCTACCTTTACGGCAGGAGCTGATCATGAACGGACACCGGTCGGGCCGGTGAGCCAGTCGTGCTGCCGGCGTGGCTGGTGGCCCGGTGGTCTACCGACGTTCGGCGCAAATAGGTGACCGGAGACGGGTTTATGACCAAGCAGGTAAGGCTCGGCATCGTCACGATTACCTAGCCGGGCTGAACAGCCGGATTCGGGAAGAAGGTCTATTCCAGCAGCGAGCATAGGGCGAGGTCCTTGTCGATGGCTCGGGCGGGAAGGCAAGCTGACGTCATGCACTCCGCACCTGAGCC
>JBKPEY010000331.1:0-4364 GCA_046744405.1 Actinomycetota bacterium | reverse complement strand
TTGCCAGGCTGGTCAGTACATCTACGTCGGTGTAGTTGCCGTTCGCGGTGAACGACGCCGTTACCGTGACCGCGGCCGTGCCGTTTCGACGCCTGTCGTTGCCATTTGCCTCGATCAACACTCGACGCTCTGTCTTGTTGCGCTCCACATACCGGCCAGACCCGTTGTAGACCAGGGCAGCGGGGCCCAACTTGATCTTGAGCTTGCCAGCGAACTCATCGCCGTCAACTCCGGTGATGGTCGCTCCGGGGAAGCAGGGGGCCAGTCGCTCAACATTGTTGAAAGCGTTCCAAACTTTGCGTACCGGGGCGGGCACGCTGAAGCGGTGCGTCAGGTCCATGGGCGCCATTCTGTCCTAGTGTCGTTGCCATGGACACAGTCAGCTACATCAATCCGCCACGGCTGCATACCAACCCCGCTTTTACCCAGGCTGTACGCATCCCGGCTGGACATGATCTTGTGGTGATCGGCGGCCAGAATGGCGTCGATGCGTCCGGTCAAGTGGTCGCCGACGACCTCGCCGGTCAGACCCGTCAGGCGCTCCGCAACTTGCAGGTCTGTCTCGAGGCGGCCGGCGCGGGAGTCGATGACGTCGTGCGATGGCTGATTCTGATCAAGGAGGGAGCGCCCCTGCAAGAAGGCTTTGCTGCTTTTCTCGAGGTTTGGGGTCAGCGGCCGAACCCGCCGGTCATCACCGCAGCCATTGTGAGCAACCTTGGTGTTCCGGGCGCGCTGTGCGAGATCGAGGCGCTGGCAGCTGTGCGCAGTTCCTAAAAGGGTTTTGAAGACTGCAGCGGAATATGATCACCAGCGATCTTGATCATCTCCATCATGATCATGGCCGTCATTGTCGAAGGCGAGCTGTTTCAGGACGGCATCGTGGAGTCGACCGTTGGTGGCGTACGCGCCAGTTCCGTGCGGCCCGGGACGGCCCTCGAGATCAGTAAACTTCCCGCCCGCCTCGGTGACTATGACCGAGCATGCCGCCATGTCGTGCAGCTGAAGCTCCGGCTCGCAGGCGATGTCGACGCCACCCTCGGCGAGGAGCATGTAGGACCAGAAGTCCCCATAGGCACGCGTCCGCCAGCACCGTCTCAGCAGGTCGACGAACTGCTGGCCTTGGCCGGCCTCGACCCACGCCGATATCGAGGCATAGCTCAGTGAGGCGTCCTCGACGCTGGCGATGTCTGAGACATGGATGGCAGTCGCCGACATCAAAGATTTGCCGGCGTACGCGCCGCCGGACAAGCTCGCCCACCAGCGGCGGCCGAGCGCTGGTGCGCTGACAACTCCAACGGCCGGTTGATCGTTGATCAATAGGGCAATCAGGGTGCCCCATACCGGCACGCCCCGGACGAAGTTCTTGGTGCCGTCGATCGGGTCGATGACCCAGCGACGCGGCCCCCATCCGGTGTCACCCATCTCTTCGCCATGCACCGCATCGCGCGGCCGCGCCCGGCTGAGCGTACGACGGATGGCCTGCTCGGCCGCCGTGTCGGCGTCGGAGACAGGAGTGAGGTCGGGCTTGGAGGTGACATGCAGGTCGAGCGATTTGAAGCGGCTCATCGTGATCGAGTCGGCGTCGTCGGCGAGTAGATGTGCCAGTCGCAGGTCGTCGGTCAGACCTCGCAGAAGCGCATCGTCAAGCCCTGTTCGCGCGGCGTCGGGGACAGGCATGTGCCTACGCTACTGGCCAGAGCCCAGCATGCGGCGAAACGACTCAAGCCGGCTGCGTGCGAGCTGACCGGTCGCCACGGCCGTATCCAGCGCACACTCTGGTGATGTGTCATCGTGTCTGCAGCCGCGTGGGCAGTTCTCCGCGATTGCTCGCAGGTCGTCGAAAGCGGCGATGATTCGAGCTGGGCTGACGTGGCTGAGGCCGAACGACCGCACACCCGGAGTATCGATAACCCAGCCTTGCTGATCAGGCGGGCCATCACTCGTGAAATCCGGCAGTCGGAGCGCGATAGCAGAAGAAGACGTGTGTCGACCGCGACCGGTCGCCTCACTCACCTCGCCGATCGCCCGGCGGGCGTCGGGGATCAAGGCGTTGACCAATGTGGACTTTCCGACGCCCGAGTGGCCGACGAAGACGCTACGGTGCCCGCGCAGCTGATCACGTAGCGGATCCAGATCAACGCCGGGGTAGGTGACCTGCACCGGGACGCCGAGCGGCTCGTACTGCGCGATGAGCTCGTCCGGTGCCGCGAGATCGGCTTTGGTGAGGCAGAGCAGTGGCTGGATCCCGGCGTCGTAGCCGGCAACCAGCAGCCGATCGATCATCCCGACTCGCGGCGGGGGATCGGCGAGGGCGGTAACGATGACCAGCTGATCCGCGTTGGCAACGACGGGCCGCTCGTACGGGTCGTCATCATCGGCGGTGCGCCGCAACACGGTCTCTCGCTCCGCGACTTCGACGATGCGTGCCAGTGTTCCTTCGGCGCCGGAGGTGTCCCCGACGACGCGAACCTGATCGCCCACGATAACGCCCGTGCGGCCCAGCTGACGTGCCTTCGTGGCACTGACTTCCCGATCAGAGATCAGAACTCGATACCGGCCCCGATCGACGGTGATCACCATGCCGGTTTCGGCTTCGGCGTAGTCAGGTCGGTCTTTGGTGCGTGGCCGGCTGCTGCGACGCCGAGGACGGTCGAAGGCCTCATAGTCGTCGCCCCGCCGGCCGGCGTAAGTCACGGACGAATCGCCTCGCCTGCTGCTGCCTGCACCGAATCGTTGATCATCTTGGTCCAGAGCTGTTCGAACTCCGGCATAGTCTTGCTGGTGCAACCGATGTCGTCCAAGACGACTTCTGGGACGAGCAGGCCGAGCAGCGCTCCGGCTTGGGCCATTCGATGATCAGCGTAGGTATGCCAAAGATCACCACCCAGGATCCTCGGGTGAATGGTTAGACCGTCGTGCGTCTGTCTGACATGAGACCCAAGCCGATCGAGTTCGGTCTCAAGTGCAGCCAACCGATCGGTTTCATGGCCACGGATGTGAGCGATGCCGCGCAGATGGCTGGTGTCATCGGCGAGAGCAGCGACCGCTGCCACCACAGGCGTCAACTCTGCCGACGCGCTCAGATCAAGATCAACCGCGTGTATTCGATCAGTGCCCTCAACGCGAAGGCTGCTGCCCTCCAAGTCCACCCGAGCGCCGAAGTCTTCCAGGATGTTTCGGATTGCATCACCAGGCTGTAGCGTCGCGGCGGGCCAGTTCGGAATGGTCACCGTGCCACCCGTGAGAGCAGCCGCGGCGAGGAATGGTGCCGCATTGGAAAGATCAGGCTCAATCGTGACGTCAAGCGGTCGGATGGTGCCGGGAGTGACGATCCAGCGGTCTGGCGCCGTGTTGTCGATGTCGACTCCTCGGGCCCGCAACATCGCCAAGGTCATCTGGACGTGCGGACGGGAAGGGATCTCACCACCAACGTGCTGGATGTCGATGCCTGCTGCGTACCTCGCACCAGCAAGCAGTAGGCCGCTGAGGAACTGGCTAGATCCTGAGGCGTCCACGGTGATATCGCCGCCGACCAGTCGCGGATTGCCGGTGAGGTCGAACGGAAGCGAATAGCCGTTTCCGTCCACCCTGGCGCCAAGCAGTTTGAGGGCGCCGAGCATCGGTGCCATGGGCCGCGCGTACGCCTGCTGGTCACCATCGAATCGCACCGTGCCGTCGGCTAACGCCGCGACTGGAGGAACAAAGCGCATCACTGTTCCGGCAAGACCGCAGTCGATGGTGCCGCCGGCGCGAAACGACGTCGGCGGGATGACCTGCCACTGATCGCCGCTTTCTTCGATGCGTACGCCGAGAGTCCGCAACGCGTCCCGCATCAGTTGGGTATCGCGGGCTTCCAGGCCACCGGTGATTACCGACGGTCCGGTCGCCAGCGCGGCCAAGATCAATGCCCGATTGGTCTCGGATTTGGAGGCCGGAAGCACAACTGTTGCGGTGATCGGTGCGGGCGCCTCAGGCGCGGCCCATTGTCGAAGTCCAGACACCCTCAGATCCTAGGCACCTTCGGCCTCCACGGCCTCCTGCACCGCCATCACCACCATCGGGTGGGCCAGTGGGCGAGTGGGTGGGTGCGTGGTCGCGTGCAGTCAGTTCTCACCAAGCTGGACGTTGTCTCCGCGTTCCTTGGCCCTCTTCGCGATGAGCTTTGCCTGCTGCTTGGCTTCCCTCTTCGCTTCTCTCTTGGCTTCCCTCTTGGATTGCTTTTTGGATTCCTTTTGGGATTCCTTCTGGGCCCTCTTGGCTGCCTTGGCAGCGGCCTCTTGCACTTCCTCGGCCGTCTGGGCGGCAACTGCCTTTGCTTCCTTGAACTGCCTTGCCGCTTGCTTCTGCAGCTTGCGCGAGGAGTC
>JBKPEY010000196.1:0-2160 GCA_046744405.1 Actinomycetota bacterium | reverse complement strand
ATCCGGCTGTCCAGGTCAGCCAGCTTTCCGGCGGTGGTGTGGACATCCGGCGCTGGAATCGTGCGATCCATGACTGAGAATCTAACTATTCGATTGCGTTGCTCGCGCATCCCGCTTGAAATCCGCTGCTGCCACCCGCCGGCCTCACCTGTACCTGGGTTCCTCACGCTGTACATGGCATGCACGCCATGTACAGCGTGTGCATCCCACGCAGCGTGGGATGTCGACCGGCGAGGAGGGCGGTCTCGATCGCCAACGGCTAGGGTCCAAACATGCCGACCGATGATGTGATCGACCTCGGGGAGCTGCGCCAGGAGTTGATAAGGCCAGGCGGCCTTTGGCAGAAGGTCGATCTGGTGCCTGAGACCGGCTCCACCAACGCCGATCTGGCGGCGCGGGCTCGTCAGGATGAAGTTCCGGGCACCGTACTTCTCACCGATTACCAGTCGGCGGGTCGGGGTCGGCAGGGTCGGGTCTGGACGGCGCCACCAGGTTCGGGCATCGCGATGTCCATCCTGGTGCGACCAGACGGCATCGATCCGAGCCGGTGGACTTGGCTGCCACTCTTAGCTGGCCTGGCAGTCAGCGACGGGGTACGTCGCTCGGCTGATCTGCCGGCCGTCCTCAAATGGCCGAACGACGTGCTTATTGCCGATCGCAAGGTGTGCGGCATTCTTGCCGAGCGCGTTGACACTCCACAGGGGCCGGCATGTGTGGTGGGTGTGGGTATCAACGTGCGGCTGGACGAGACGCAACTGCCGGTACCGACGGCCACCTCCGTTGCAATCGCCGCCCATGAGCTGAGCCGCGAAGTGCCATCACGTACCGCGGTGATCGCGACTGTGCTCGCAGCATTTGAGCTGCTTTACGGCCGGTGGGTAGCCCAAGCCGGTGACGATGCTTCATTGGCGGCCTCCTACGCCGAACGCTGTCAGACCCTTGGTCGCAAGGTTCGTGTGCTGTTGGGTGACGAGCGAAGCGTCGATGGGATCGCAGACCACCTCGATCAGGACGGCAGACTTGTCGTCCGCACGACCTCCGGATCCTCCGTTTACGGGGCTGGTGACGTCGTTCATCTACGACCGTAGGGAGTTAGGTGGTATGTCAGCATTGAAGGCGTGGCCCTTCCTCAGAAGCTACTTGGTGCCGACGAGCGCGTGGTGATCCATACCAGGACACACGTCAAGGCGATGATCTTGCCTGCGCTCGCTTTCGTCCTCATTGCCGCAGCAGTCGGAGTTGGAGCTGCTTTGATCCCGCGCGAGGCCCGGCCCATCGGGCAGCTTGCGATTGGTGTGCTCGGAATGGTGCTGGCGATCTGGTTGGTGGTTCTGCCGTTCCTGCGCTGGCGGACAACCACGTACACGATCACCAATCGCCGGCTGATCACCCGAAGCGGAATCCTCAACAAGGTCGGCAAAGAGCTTCCGCTTAACCGGATCAATGAGGTGGCCTATGAGCGCAGCCTGATGGATCGGATGGTTGGTTGCGGCTCATTGATCGTGCAAACCGCGGCTGAGGACGGCGCCATTGTGCTGCACGATGTGCCCGATGTTGAGCACGTAAGCCGGGAGATGAGCCAGCTGCTGTTCGGACCGGAACACGGTGCCAACCCGCCCGCTCCGCGTTCATGACGGTCGAGCTTGGACAGCCGTCGGCCCATGTCGCCGAGGTGGTCATGAACCGTCCCGATGTCTTGAACGCGCTGTCAACCGATCAGGTCCGGCGGCTAGGGCAGACCGCTAGGAAGCTTGCTGCCGATGATCAAGTAAGCGTGGTGATCATCTCCAGTGCGCTCGAGCGAGCCTTTTGCGTCGGTGCTGATCTCAAGGAGCGGCGTGGCGTATCCAATGATGATCTTCTTCGGCAACGCCGGGTGTTCCAGGAAGGGTTCGATGACCTCCGGGCGTTAGAAGTGCCGATGATCGCCGCGGTAGAGGGATTCGCGCTTGGCGGCGGCTTCGAACTGGCGTTGTGCTGCGACCTGATCATCGCATCGACTACCGCAACCTTCGGCCTTCCCGAGGTGGGACTCGGCTTGATTCCAGGGGAGGGTGGCACCCAGCTGTTGCCTCGTCGGATTGGGCTGAACAAAGCGGCCGATCTGCTGCTTACCGGACGCCGGGTCGGGGCCGAGGAGGGACTGAGTCTGGGATTTGT